>JAAVHW010000041.1 GCA_014799525.1 Clostridiales bacterium
AAAAATTATCTTCCAAATATAATAAGAATCAAATATCCGCCATTGTCAAGTCAAACAAGCCCTTTTTATGCGACCCTAAAACTAATTACAGAAAATTAATTGGTGAAAATTTAGGCGAAGACTATGCTCAAATTTATGGGATTTACAGCCAAGCTATTCATCCCTCTGTAAATGATTTTTACACAAACGAGGGAGTATGGCAAACCATTCCAAATATCCTACTCCTAATTTTGAAGGAGTATAAAACTTTATCCCCGTCAGATTTAACGTTTAATACTTATTATGAATCTATTTCCCACTCGGTTATTTCGCGCCACTACAAGGAGTTAGTTGAACAGGAATGTGACATCTTATCTAATATTAGCAATGTATTCAAACAATTTTTCGGTGACAATAACTACACTTCCCATACTTTAACGAGCATAAATTTGTTAATAAACGAACTATGCTCCGATCGATTGCTCGGATTGTGCGAACAAGTTAAATCAAAATGGAAAATAGTGTTAGATATAACCTCATCTTATTATCAGTGCTATATAAAAAGTAGTACTCAAGAAGAACGTTTTAGACTACTTGAAGAACATGAGAGAGTACAAATAAAACGAAATTTGAGTCAGACGTATTCAACCGAATCCGCTTATAAATACTATAAAATCCTTTATCCTAACGGAGTTGATCAAATAACTTTTGATAAGAGTTTTGTATCTGTAAGCGGATATACCATTAACGATAAGGGTTCGGTAAAAAACCTAACAAAAATTGTAAAGGAATTTATCACAGAATTACATAATCCTAACGACGAGGTACCTTGGGACAGAGGCATGTTGTTAAATTATATGGAAAGTCAGATGCTCTCTCATGCAAACGGCTATATGTGGTATGCTAACAGTGCCGCATGGGGTGAAACTCACAATGTTATTATTGGAACTGATATATGCTTAATGTTTATATTGAAATCAATACTTGCCATCTTCAAGACACACAAAACCATCGAAGAAACCAATCGATATAAACCAATAATTAATGTAGTTAGAAATAGCATAAAGCGAATTAAGGCACTATTAGACAAAAAAGCACCGATACTACATTTGCCTGGCATAGTAATCTAAAATTTCACTCATGCACCGACATTACTAAAATCAGTTCCTTATGATTGCAATTTCAAACTATAACCATTTAGAATCTGTTACTTTTTGCAAATTATCGCATCATTTGTTTTGCGCACCAATTTAATATATAATACTGGAAAACTATCTGATGCATCATCCACGCCACCTACTAAATTGTGGGTTTCTTGATTTGCAAATATCCAAAAACCTTTCTTGTCTAACTCCTTAATTCTATCATTCAATTCAAACCCAATCATAACTCTTTGACTAGGTTCTACTATAAAATCCATATCCAATGTATCGGTTATATATTCTTGAAACTCGCTAATCATTATAGCCTCTTCTCGCGAATCCGGTTCATCATAATCAAAATACATTGCACACTTATCAGCAATTAAACTCATCAACTCTTTACCCGTCGTTATTTTTTCCAGCATTAACTGCCCATTTCTCTTCGGCTTAACTATCTTTACAGGTGGAATATCTTGATCTTGTTTTTTATAATCTGCTCGCTTTATTGTTTTATACCAGTTATCCCGATGAGCTTTTAATTCTTTTGGACTAAATTTTATCCCTTTTGGATGTTTTTCATTGTATGCTTTTACCTCTGCATGACAATCAAAGCAGAGAGGTATTGCATTTTCAAAATCATCATTTCCGCCCTCATATTGCGCAATTATATGATGCACTTCCATTTTAGTTCCACAAAACTTATGACAAATGCAACAGCTTCGTCCACAAGCAACCATAGCATCTTTTTTTACTTTTTCACTAAAAGCCATAATCTCACCTAATTTAAAAATTATTATTAAATTATAGTCTATTTCTTTATGAAAAGCAATCTATGGTTATACATACTCTCTAAGTTGCTATCATCTCAATCATTCCAATACCTCTACCCAAACTGTCTTATGTATAGATCATTCAATTGCCTTTGGAAGAAAAGGTCTCACTACGCTAATTATACGCAAGATGATGCGTATGATAATGCGCAAGATAAGGTATTTCATCTATCAGTTAGAACTCGTGGCTTTCCCCTTATGCGCTGATGTAAATATCTCTGCTTCATCTATGGGGATTACAAATCCAAACTTATCCTCAAACATAAACCAATCGGATGGCGCGCTGTCAATTCCTCTTATTTCATCTAATTCGAACTATTAGAAGTCCATTCGGTCATTGCGTTGATGCAATCAAATTGGACTCATTCAGATTCGGCTCGGTTGTCAGATGCAAATATTTTTCAACAAACATTTCAAACCAAATTGTCGGTTATTGCCACCTATTGTTATCTATTTTAAAAACACACAAATTAGTAATCTCACCATTCAAAATCCGACCAATCGGCAGACTCCACATACGTCATCGTATACGTTGTATCCGTCACATAGCAATACACTTCGATTGAAAACTGCTTGGTATCCGCGGAATAGTTCAATGCGGATAATTTGAAGCAAGTATATCGCCTATAGTGCGTATCGTAAAACCCAAGCGCGATTTCATAGCAATATTCAAAAGTCGTTTCATTGTATACGACTGATGACTCACTGAACTCATGCGCCATTTCCGCGCCATCTTCAGTCGGAACATACGGCAAGTTGGTGTCAATAAAGGTGGCTTCATTTTCGCTAACGTGCGCGATATTCAAATACACACCGTCGCCCTGCCACATAGCATTGTCAAAATGCAGACGGCACACTGAGTGCGACAAAAAATCATCAAAATTCCAGCGCGGGTCTACGGCTTGAAGCTCAACAAGCCTCATATATGCAACACGCGCGCGGCTTTCAAGCGTTTGCGAATCGTCAAGGCGCGAACCATCACCCCGCATTGCATCCATACAGCCAAACACGTTATACTCGCGCTCCTCCGCTCTTATCGTCGCCATATCCTCATGGCTATCGGGAAGATACTTGTCAAACGTATTGAAGTCAACCGTATGAATGCAGTATCCCTCGTGCATATCCGACATTTCATGAAGCAAGCCTTTGTACGCCCAGTTATACACGCCAAAGCGCACCGATGGGGTTATGACAGTGACCAATATAGCCATGACTGCGATAGGAATGATAAATGTAAGCCTCGCACGCTTTTGAGCAGTTGTTCCATTTTGGTCGGCAGACTCCGTTTGGACTATAGATTCCATTTCAATCGTTGTGTCCGTTTCGATAGGTTTATGTTGCTTATTCTTGACATAAAACCCCATAAACAGCAAAAACGCCGCAAAGCTCAATATCACCGCAACTATCGGAAGAGAATACAGCCACGTATTGTCAAACATGGGTAGACCAAGGCAGCACGCTATCGTTGTGGAGGAAATTATCGAAAGTATCGCGACGGCAAAGGCTAAGCGCGTATTCGCCGCAACCGCAACAATTCCCATAATGAACGCGACAAACAAAACTACGCCTGCTATCATCGTAAGCATACCCGCGCCGAACATCTGCAAATAATTGAGGAACATATGAAAACCGCCTATCACGGCAAACGCGGAGCCTATAAACGTCAGAAACACTCCGATTACTCCAAGCATAAGATTAAGCTTCTTTGCCTTTTCCATACGCACCTCTCAGCGGCATTTTTATAAAATACGTTATACTATANCGCACTCTAATTTGCTCAACAAACGAGGTGTTTGTGAGCACCAATTGTAACGCATAAGGGGCGGTACCCATACCGCCTTACTTATGCTCTCAATTTGTTTATTATCTCAATAAGTTCTTAGAACTTACCACTTATTTTCAACGTACTCGCAGAAGGCGTACATATCCTTTATCTCGAGCTTCTTTCCGTCGTCAAGTGTAACAGTTCCGTTCCAGAGTCCGTGGACTTGGTGGGAGTGCATACGCACGATGTTGAGACCGTTCATGTCCGAATGGTGGTCATAGAACGGAGTCATTGTAAGGTCAAATCTGCCGTCCTCTGACACGAAATGCCACGGCTTCATATACTTGTCGGGCTTGGGGAACACCTCTACGTCAACCGAGCCAATCTTGTGCGCTACGCCGTCGTAGAAGAGGCAGGTTTCGGTTGCATTGCTCTCGTCGCCGATACCCCAAGTGATTTCAAAACCGAAGATATGGTCGTTGCCCTCTTCGTCCTTTATGTACTGAGCGCCGTTGCCCCAATACCACACGTTCTTATACGGCCAAACGCCTCTGCCCCAGTCGAGAACGCAGAAGGTATCCTTCTTTTCAAACGTAATGACCTTATCGCCGCACTTAAACGTACCCTCGCAAGGCATACAGTTTTGCTTCATCGTCATAAAGAAGCGAGTGGGCTTATACTTGTCCTTTTTCTTGAAAGGCGTAACGATTGTTATATTCTGATGGTCGTCAAACAAATCCATCTGGAATTTAGCCTCCACAAAGCCGTCCTTGCACGGACCGTGGAATTCGAGCGTACGCGACGTCTTTTCCGTAGTTGCGCGGAAAAGGAATTTGCCCTTTTTATACTCGCATACGTTTGGACGGTCGCAGTTCTCGGGCATAACAACCTTGTTCTTGCCGCCGAGCCACAACGCCATACTTGATATAACCTTCTTGCTCTTGCCGCTTATATCCACGAGGTTAGCGGACGCATATCCGCCGATTGAGATATTTGCCATGGATATCTGAACCATATACTTGCCGTTGCAAACCTGATAGAAATCCCATTCCTTGCCGCGCATCTGAGGACGCGCCTTAGTGCGGTCATACTCAAAAACATTGTGTCTTGCCCAGCCGCCCTTGACAAGAAGATTGCCCTTGTCGTCGAGCAAGCGCGTGGGCGCAGTGTATTCAATCTGCTTGCGTTTTACTCCCGCTTCCTTCCAGCCGACGTACGTCTTTTTTGTTACTTTTGCCATAATTCCCTCCGAGCTATGCTCATTTATTACACTTTAATTTTATTATGTAATTACATAAAAAACAATAGGCAATTTCAAACAAGTGTAATTTATTTTGTTTTTGATAAATTTATGCCGCAAAAAAATGCTCGCCGCGCCAAAATTGTGCGCTCAAAAATATATAAAGAATAATCAAAACTATATGTTAATCAGATAAAATGGATATTTAAAATACCGATTATGAAATTTGATATGCAAAATTATGACACTGTATAAAACGATTTACAGCAACCTTTCGTCGTCATAGAACCACTGTTTTTTGCTTGCTGTAAGCGCGAACGAATTCTTGTCGAAGCGCAAAAACTTTCTTGGAATGCTGAACTGCGCCAGTATAACCGCGAGGAATACAAGCAAGCAGCCAGCCATCTCCGCATTGGAATGGACCTCGTGGAGAATAAGCACCGCGCCTATAAGTCCTACGACGGACTCCAAGCTCATTATGAGCGAAGCAACGGACGGCTCTGTATACTTCTGTCCAACCGTTTGCAGCGTGTAGCCTATGCCTGCCGAGAATATGCCCACATACAACAGATTTATAAGATTGTTGAAATCTGTGAACGTGTTTGTCGGGGGGAAGCCCGCAATTGCCATGCCTGGGATGCTTACAAGTGCGCAGGTGAAAAACTGTACGAAGGTAATCTTTATCGGGTCTGAATCCTTGCCGAAGATATCTATAAACTGAATTTGTATTGCAAAGAAGAGTGTGCTGGCAAGTCCAAGCAGGTCGCCGATTCCAAGCNCGCCGNCATCGCTCGTACACATAAGCCANAAGCCGGCAAGCGCGATAGGGATTGCAAAGCGGCTGAGTACGCCGAGCTTTTTGCCGATAAGCAANCCGAGNACNGGCACGAGNACTATGTACAGTGCGGTGATAAAGCTCGCCCTACCNGCCGAGGTTGACTCTATTCCATACTGTTGAAGATTGCTTGCAAGGATAAGCGAAATGCCGCACAATANTCCNCCAATNATAGTGGACTTATTCCACCCCGTTCTTTTTACGCCGCGCTTTCTATCTATGAGTTCAAATACNACCAAGGTTATCAAAAGCACGAACGTAGCCAANGTAAAACGCAGTCCGTTGAAGGCAATGGGATTGATGNTNCCTGCTGCGCGGCGCTGAAAAGCAAACGCCAAGCCCCACACGGTAGCGCAAAGGAGCAAGATTATGTTTCCAAACGTGGTATGTTTTTTCTGCATAAGCCAATCTCCTTTATATAGTTATATTGTCCCAAAAACCACGTATCGCGCGACAGAACAGACTGTCGCGCGATACAGTTTATGTTTGATAAATCAATTATGTTTTAGGCAAGCGCGCCACCGTTGCCTNNTNTTACCCCANAAAACAGGGACGTTTTATGGGGACCCCGAGGATTTATCCCACAAAACAGNGATGTTATATGGGGACCCNGATTATTTACGCTCCGAATACTGCAAGCAGGAAGCCTGCCGCAACAGCCGAACCGATAACACCTGCTACGTTCGGACCCATNGCGTGCATGAGCAGNTAGTTGCCCTTGTTGTACTGCAAGCCGACCGTATTTGAAACACGCGCCGCCATAGGCACNGCNGAAACGCCTGCCGAACCNATGAGCGGATTTATCTTGCCCTTTGAAATNACGTACANGAGTTTGCCGATAAGCAAGCCGCATATCGTAGCNAGCACGAAGCCGCCAAGACCAAGCACGATNATGAGCAACGTCTTNGTNGNAAGGAAGGTNGCACCGATAGCCGTTGCACCNACNGAGATACCGAGGAACANCGTAACGATGTTCATNANTGCNTTTTGTGCNGTATCTGAAAGTCTTTCCGTAACGCCGCANTCNTTNAGCANGTTNCCAAACATCANGCNNCCNAGAAGCGGAGCAACCGACGGCAGGAGCAAANCNACGATNATNGTAACGAGAATCGGGAATATAATCTTCTCCTTCTTGCTGACCTTNCGCGTAGACGTCATGACCGTCATACGCTCTTTCTTTGTNGTGAGCAGCTTCATAAACGGAGGCTGCAGAAGCGGNATGAGCGCCATGTACGAGTACGCCGCAACCGCGATAGGTGCAAGCAACTGCGGAGCAAGCGTCTTNGTAAGGAAGATAGCGGTAGGACCGTCNGCNCCTGCNATNATNGANATNGANGCCGCNTCGCCGCCNGTAAACATNCCAGTTGCAACAGCNAGAATNAGNACGAGATATATACCGCCNTGNGCCGCNGCGCCNANNATCANNGAGCTTGGACGTGAAAGCATTGGACCGAAGTCCGTCATNGCGCCNACGCCNATGAANATCANGCAGGGATATACGCCCGTCTTAACGCCTATGTAAAGAATATCAAGCAAACCGCCCTGGTGCAAGCAAACCGCCCTCGTGCAGAACTTNCAGATAATNAACNCCNTTNNNAACAGCATCTGCACCCGTCCACCATTCGGCATGATANAGNTCNCNGCCNGGAAGGTTNGTNAGCAACATACCGAACGCGATACCGACNAGCAACANCGGTTCAAACTTCTTTTTGATACCGAGCCACAGGAAGAACAGCGCGATGATAATCATTATGATTGATTTCCATCCGTCTCCNCCGAAGCCCACAAATCCCGTACTTTCNCCGAGATTTTTAAGAATTTGTCCTACATCCATACAGCGAACTCCTTACAGAACTTCCACAAGNGGNGCGCCTGTTTCAACCGTTGCACCCTTTTGTACGAAAATCTGACCGACCTTGCCNGCCTTGGGAGCAGTAATTTCGTTTTCCATCTTCATAGCTTCCAAGATGATAAGCACGTCGCCCTCTTTGACAGCCTGACCGCTTGTGACCTTGACNGCATTGATATTGCCAGGCATAGGAGCGGTGATAGCCGCCGCGCTTGCCGCCGCCGCAGGAGCAGCCTGAGGCGCTGCTGGTGCCGCAGCAGGAGCGGAATAAACTGCCGCTACGGGAGCAGTNGCTTGAGGAACTGCCGCATCAAATTCGGACTTTATCACTGCCTCGCCCTTTTCTACTTCAACCTCGTAAAATTTACCATTCAAACTGACCTTATAAATCATTTTTCTTCCTCCAATCTCTTGATGGACTTAAAGCGCAACTCATTGAGAGGTGTGCCAGTAGAGTCCGCGACAATCGCCATAATCATAGCGGCGTCACGCTCGTCTGTGTTGATGAGCTTAAGCTCTCCGCAAGTACCGTCTGCAAGCGGCACGTCTGCTGCGCCCTCGCTGGCAGGCTCTTGCTTTTGGAACTTCTTCCAGAACATCATCTTGGACTTGACGTCCGCAATCTTCTCGCCCCACTCGGGATGTTCCTTTTGGAGCTTCTCGCTTCCGTCAAAAATTTTGCCGACCGCCGTGACGATGAGCATAAGCGCGATAAGCACAACGAAAACAATGACTATACCAATTACGGCAAGCAAAAGTGCGTCCGTAATCTTAATCTTGTCGGTGCTTTTAAAAACTTCGCTAAGCAACGAATATCCCATACGTCACCTCATTCCTCGACGGGGGTAATCGTATACTTGACGATTTTCTCTTCCTTAGCCTTGCGAGCCGCGAAATACTTCTCCGTCACCTGCGGGAAGAGGATATAGCTGAGGACGTCCTCGTCATTCTTAGCCGTACCTTCAAGCTCCTTCTTGGTCTGCTCGAAGATAGGCTCGAGCGTATCTGCGTATCTGCCCTCGATAGGCTGTTCGTCGCCGAGAGCTTTCTTCAAAACTTCGGGATTGATTGGAGCAGGAGACGTGCCGTACTCGCCGCGGCAATATGCCTTGACTTCCTTGGAGATGTTCTTATATCTCTCGCCCGAGAGTACGTTGTTTGTAGCCTGAACGCCAACCATCTGGCTCATAGGCGTAACGAGCGGCGGATAGCCAAGGTCTGCTCTGACCTTCGGAGTCTCGATAAGAACCTCTTCGAACTTGTCCATAGCGTTCTGCGCCTTAAGCTGAGATACGAGGTTTGAAAGCATGCCGCCAGGAACCTTGTAGTTGAGAGCGTCCGTATCTGTCGCCATCATCTTGGGGTTGAGGGTGCCGTCTGCAAGATAGCTGTCGCGGATAGGCTTGAAGAAGTCGTTGACTTCCTTGAGNACCGCGTCGTTAAGACCCGTCTCGTAGCCGAGCTGCTTGAGCGCATAGTTGAGCGTTTCGGTTGCAGGCTGGCTCGTACCGCCCGAGAAGCATGAGGTTGCGGTGTCGATGACGTCAACGCCAGCCTCGATTGCTTTGAGGTAAGTCATAAACGCCATACCCGTCGTGCAGTGCGTGTGCAGAACGACAGGAACCTTGACCTCGCTCTTTATCGCGCCGATGAGGTCGTACGCCTCCTGCGGAGTCATAACGCCAGCCATATCCTTTACGCAGATAGTGGCAACGCCCATGTCCTCCATTTCCTTAGCCTGCTTAGCGAAAGCGGCAAGCGTATGTACGGGGCTTTGCGTAAAGCTGAGCGTACCCGACACCGTTGCACCTGCCTTTATAGCGGCTTTGGTTGCAACCTCGATATTGCGAAGGTCGTTGAGAGCGTCGAAAATACGGATAATATCGATACCGTTTTCAACGGACTTCTCTACGAACATCTTGACGATTTCATCGGGATAGTGCTTGTAACCAAGCAAGTTTTGTCCTCTGAGCAGCATTTGGAGCTTGGTGTTGGGCATAGCTGCGCGAATTTTGCGAAGTCTCTGCCACGGGTCCTCGTCCAAAAATCTCAAACACACGTCAAATACCGCACCGCCCCAGCACTCGACGGAATAATATCCGGCTTTATCCATAGTGGGGAGAATGTCGGCGAACTTAGAGTACGGCAAGCGCGTAGCAATCAAGGATTGGTTTGAATCGCGCAATACGGTCTCTGTAAATTGAACCTTATGGGTTTCAAGAGTTTTTTCCATTATTGTCCTCCGAAAAATAATCGTTGCTATTATAGCATTTTGTATTTGCTTGTCGCAAGCAAAAACGATATATTTTTATCAATATATTTAGATATATTTTATATGTTACATATCATATTCTATATATAACCATCAACAAATTTCAAACCTCAAAATTTTTCCNATNAAAATATGAAAAAAGCATTGACAATTCGNCTCGTCTNTCATATACTACATTTGAACAATCATTCAAGTGTTCAAACAAAGGTGNGCGGTATGGACGAAANGCAGACTATTGAATATGTGAAAAGCAAAATCCCAAACGACGAAACNATCACCGCNGTAGCGGAATTNTTCAANGTGTTNGGCGACCCTACTCGCGCAAAGATAATGAGCTGNCTTGCNGTNCGCGATTTGTTTGTAAACGAGATTGCCGAAGTTGTNGGNATGAGCATCTCCGCAGTATCCCACCAACTCAGAGTGTTGCGCTCCGCTAAGCTTGTAAANGCGAGCAAGCTNGGAAAAGAAGTGAAATACTGCCTNGACGACAACCACGTAATGCAGATAATTGAAAGCGGTATTGTTCACGTCAACGAAGAACATTGACTCNCAAGCACAAATAAACACACATAAATAATGAGGGCAACCTCATTATAAAAAACAATAATAGTTGAATAATTGTTCAACAAAATAAATAATCAAGCATAATATAATGCAAAGGAGTTTACTATGAAAAAGGTTTATCGTCTTAAAGATTTGGACTGCGCAAACTGCGCCGCAAAGATGGAGCGCGGCATTGCCAAGATTGACGGCGTACAAAACGTATCCGTCAGCTTTATGTCACAAAAGCTCACGCTTGAAGCNGATGACAGCCGTTTTGAATCAATCATGGATGAAGTCGTAAAGGTATGCAAGCGCATCGAGCCCGATTGCGTAATCGTAAGATAATATTGCACAATCGCAAGATAATCACTACATTTTGTTATGATAAAACATGTTTTAAGCAAAAAGGANCNAANAACACTNATCCGCATTGCNNTGTCGCTNNNCGCNTTTATCGTCATATTTGCCGTTGATAAGAGCATAAACCTTGCCGCCGCCGTAGGTGNCNAACTTGGCTGGTTGCTGCCCTTCTTCCTCTACCTTGCNGTGTATATAGCTATCGGCTACGACGTNCTGTGGNGAGCNGCANGNAATATCGCACACGGACAGATATTTGATGAAAATTTCCTCATGTGCGTGGCTACTCTCGGCGCGTTNGCACTTGCGATAACGCGCGGAGTACGCGGCGANGAGATTGANGGCTTTGACGANGCNTGNGCAGTTTTNNTGTTCTATCAAGTGGGCGAGTTCTTCCAGCGTTATGCCACAAACAAGTCNCGCAAATCAATATCCTCNCTTATGGATATTCGCCCAGATTATGCCAACGTAATNCGCGACGGCGAGNCTGTCACGGTAGACCCGAGCGAGGTTCAGATTGGCGAAATCATACTCGTNAACCCAGGTGAAAAGATTCCTCTTGACGGCGTATGCACAAANGGNGCGTCNTCNATCGACACNAAGGCNCTTACNGGNGAGNCNCTGCCNCGTGACATAGAAGTNGGCGCNCANGTGATAAGCGGAACNGTAAACCTCACGTCACAATTCGAGATGAGAGTNGAAAAGGAGTTTTACGATTCCACCGTTTCAAANATACTNGACCTTGTGGAAAACGCTTCCGACAAGAAGTCAAAGACGGAAAACTTCATCACGAAGTTTGCAAANTACTACACNCCTGCNGTCGTATTCCTCGCNCTNGCGCTTGCGATAATNCCNGGNGCAATCACGGGCGACTGGGGAGAATGGACGTACCGNGCACTCAGCTTCTTGGTTGTATCCTGCCCCTGCGCGCTNGTCATATCAATACCGCTCTCCTTCTTTGCNGGTATCGGCGCGGCATCGAGATGCAGAATACTCGTGAAAGGCTCNAGCTATCTTGAGCGCTTCAACAAGGCAAACNTATTCGTATTCGACAAGACNGGTACNTTGACAAAAGGCAACTTTGCNGTAACCGAAGTATCNCCTGCCGAGCGNNAGGACGAAATNCTNACTCTNGCCTGCATNGCGGAGCAAGGNTCNTCGCACCCTATTGCNAAGTCCATACTTGCAAGCTANAGCGGAGAGATTGAAAGCGGCTACACCCTNACCAACATNGCAGGACANGGCGTTCGCGCAGTNAAGNCNTNCGNGCAANCNGANTANTCCGCCGCNCANGANNACNTNATTCTCTGCGGAAACGAAAANCTNATGCAGGAAAACGGCATAGANTTTNCAAAGCCGAACNGNGTNGGCACGGCNGTATACGTNGCAAGNAACGGCGANTATATAGGNCATATCCTCATCGCGGACGAGCTNAAAGATGAAACCNTATCNGTNATNAANGANCTGANNGCAATGAACGCTCGCACGGTTATGCTNACNGGNGACAACGATACGGTTGCAAGCTCGGTTGCAAAAGCGGCNGGCGTAAGCGANTANAAGGCNTCCCTACTCCCNCAGGANAAGGTTGACGAGGTGGAGAACATACTCGCTAAAAAAGGTAAGAACGACGTNGTATGCTTCACNGGCGACGGCATAAACGACGCACCNGTNCTTATGCGCTCGGACGTAGGCGTNGCNATGGGCGGCATNGGCAGNGACGCGGCAATNGANGCNGCGGANATAGTGCTTATGCAGGACGACCTCAGCGGACTCCCCTTAGCCAAGCGNATAGCAAAAAAGACTATGGCGGTTGTGTATGAAAACATCATATTCTCACTCGCAGTCAAAGCGGCAATACTCGTTCTATCCGCCCTCGGTATAACAAATATGTGGATAGCAGTATTCGGCGACGTCGGCGTAGCGGTGCTTGCCATACTCAACGCAATGAGAGTAAACTCGGCAAAGTTCAGAGCAAAGGACTAAGTCTAATTCAAGTAGAAATAAAATACCATGGGCGCAATACTCATGGTATTTTTGTTTTGTATTTATCCACTCGTCCTTGCGAGTCTTTAGCCGAAGCAATCCAGACCGTTAGTCGTTTTAGGAGTACATTTCTGAATTGCTTCGTCGCTTCGCTCCTCTGGGTGACGAGCGCATAAAGAACAGCTTTTTATTGACATGAGCTCTATTTCTTTGCTACAATAGCATTGCCAAATCAAAACGAATAATTATGTCTACCTAAGGTCATAGTTCTGGTAGAACTATACCTACTAATTGCATACAAATACCTTTGGTAGATTGTTTTGGTTTGGCGACTAGCGATGAACGGTATACTCTACGTGCCGTTCTCGTATGGGAGCGGCACTTATTTTATGAACACAATCATTCACAAAGAACAGACTGCCTGTATTTCAATAAATCCAAGCCAAGATTTTTCTTGGTTATCCGATGAAACGGACGCAAGATTTGACAAGATTAAAGCGGATTCATATCAAAGATTCGAAGCTTTAATACAAAGAGGTTATAGGACTTTTCTTTGTGGCATTGACAACAACTTTGATATTATTTGTGTTGAAACGCTTTCCGAATTAAAGAAAAAATATAATTTTATTAAAACTATCGGCGTATTGCCATATAGAAATCGCGAGGCAAACTGGGTTGATAAAGAAAGAATTAAGTACAGAAGAACATTGGCGAAAGTAGATGAATTTCGCTGTATTTATGACCGCTACATGGGCGAAGAATGTGTATTAGAAAGAAATTGGTTTATGGTGAACAATTCTTCCATATTGATTGCCTTGTATAACGGTTTATCAGGTGGGCGCAAATCAATTATTGATTATGCGCTCAGACAGGGTTTGGAGGTGACTATACTCCATTCACAATAATATAGATATCAAGTCGCGCCAATATGAGTGAACCTTATTATATTTTTAGTGAGCAACGCATACGACCTGCTTGTTTTATTCAAGGAGAAAAAACAGTATGAGTTTCAGCCACATTTTAATTCAATTTCGGCGCAGACAAGATATAAATGAAATACCATAGAGTTCATCTCTATGGTATTTCTTATTTGCTCATTTAACATGTTTATCTTTACAAAGCAGCAGTATTAAACGGCGATTTGTGCGTGTTTTGTAATATTTTAATGATAACCTCTCATTCCTATGCTTCCGACTTTGCCCTTGAAAAGCTCAAGGTATTGTTCGGCTTTTTCCTTGGGTACTTGGTGGAAGCCATGCTCTATGCAGCCCTCTGCGTCGTTGTAGCCCTGCACGAAGTAATGCTTTGCACCGCTAACCCAATCGGCAATTTTGCGCATATCGTCCTCGGTGTGGAACTCCTCTATAAGCGTTGTGCGGAACTCGCCGTCAATATCCGTTTGCTTGATAAGTGCGATACTCTCGTTGAGCTTATCCATATCAATGCTCTTAAGTCCAGTTGTCAGCGGATATTTTTCGGGGCTGTTTTTTATGTCCATAGCCACGTAGTCCACAAGTCTTTCATCAAGAATCTTTTTAAGCACGTCGGGGCGCAAGCCGTTCGTATCCAGCTTTGTGAGATAGCCCATATCGCGCACCTTACGCAAGAACTCATCGAGGTCGGGTTGAAGCGTTGCTTCGCCGCCCGTTACGCTCACCGCGTCCACAAGCCCTTTACGCTTTTCAAGATAGGCAAAGACTTCCTCAACGTCCATCACGTTTGCCTTTACGTCTCCGACAACAAGCGCGCCGTTGTGGCAGAACGGACAGCGCATATTGCAGCCGCCTGTAAACACCGTACAGCAAATCTTGTTTGGATAATCCACCATAGAAAACTTTTCAATTCCACATACTATCATAGCCCCATATTACCACACAATACCCGCCTTGCAAAGCGATTTGCGCAAAGTGAAAATACTTGCCGCTTTGAGTTTACACCTCGTCGCTTAAATGCTATAATTGGAAAACGGAATATAACTATGAACAAAAATCGTGCTCCCAAACGCCCTATGGGGCAATATCTGAAAGACGTACTCACTCTGTTTGGAGTGTTTTTCAAAATAGGTCTTTTCTCGTTTGGAGGCGGTTACGCTATGCTCACGCTGATAGAAGCGGAGGTAGTGGACAAGCATAAGTGGATTACAAAAAGCGAGCTTGGCGACATCTTCGCAATTGCGGAAAGCACCCCTGGTCCTATCGCCGTGAATACTGCCACGTTTATTGGCACAAAGCAATTCGGCATACTCGGCGGCATATTTGCAACCTTGGGCGTAGTGCTGCCCTCGTTTATCATAATTTCCGTGCTGTCAGTTATACTTAACCTTGTCAAGGACAACAAGTGGGTGAACTTCCTCTTCCGCGGCATACGCGTTGGCGTACTTGTGCTTATCGCAAAAGCCGTCCTCTCCTTCTTCAAGGACATGCGAAAGACGATATTCTCCTTTGCGCTGATGGCGATATCCTTCGTGCTTGTATTCTTCTTTGACGTAGACGTGATATACGTCATACTCGGCACGATATTCGTATGCTCTNTCGCCGTTGCNGTGACAACCTANGTACGCAATCGCCGCTACCATACNGTNGGCACTGCCGAGTATTACAACGAGCGCGTNGGCAANCCGCTTGACAAAGACGAGTATTTTTCACAAAAAGCAGTTGATGAGCATGAAATAGTCATAAAAANCCCTATTTGTGACGAAAACGGCNACGGAGGTGAAGCATGATTTATCTTGACCTTCTCTGGACGTTTTTCAAAATAGGACTGTTTACCATAGGTGGCGGACAGGCGATGATACCCATGATTATGACAANCGTAGTCGATAAGGGTTGGCTTGAGGAAACCGCNCTNATTGACTTTATCGCGATAAGCGAAAGCACCCCNGGACCGTTNGCCGTAAACATTGCAACGTACACNGGCATAGAAACNGCAGGCGTATTNGGCGCAATTTGTGCCACNCTCGGCGTTGTGCTGCCCTCTGTCATAATCATCATACTCGTTGCCAAGCTGCTTTCAAACTTCATGAAGCGCAAGGCGGTGAGCGAGGTGTTTGTNGGCGTACGCTCCACTGTGACGGGNCTTTTGATGTCAGTGTTNCTCTCGCTNGTNCTCACTATGCTCTTTGGCATAACGGATATAAGNAACGTAGGCACGGTNAGCGTAGACTATATCGGCATTGCTATGTTTGCGGTGATATTCCCNCTGTCCTTNGTAAAGATAAANGGNAAAAAGGTCAAGCCTATTCTTATCGTCATCGTATCCGCCGCCCTNGGTATACTCTGCTATGGGCTTTGCGATTATTTCGGAATAACGGTTTAGTGCAAGCCGCTTNCTCTATCNTTGAAGTCCGCNCAACGTGTGCGGNTTTTTTATNTTCTATGNGCGGAACTTTTTATATTTTGGGTATTGTTTTATAACTTGCTATAATATATAATAANTAGCGTGGTGCAAAATTTTCACTGGACGGCAATANTCTTGTCGAACGGCGAGAATAAACCCCACAATCGCACAAGCGAAAATAGGAGAAAATTATGAAGAAAAAAGCGACAGAGGCGGCACCNGTGCTCGACGAGCAAGGAAGAAAGCCCCTCAAACTCGACTACCCACAGACTATCAAAGTCGGATTTGCTTTTGCAATCATCATGCTGTTCTGGACAGCNTATGACTTTGTAGTCCCACTTCTTTTGGAACACGCCTACGGTCTTCCAAACTCACTGCGCGGTCTNATNATGGGTCTTGACAACCTGCTGTCACTGTTCATGCTGCCGTTCTTTGGCAAGCTGTCGGACAACGCGCACGGAAAGCTCGCCAAGAAGTTCGGAAAGCGTACGCCGTTTATCGTAATCGGTACACTTGCTTCCGTNCTGCTTATGGTGTTCGTTCCAGTAGCTACCCTCAATCAGCAGAAGAACGCCAATACATACGTTGACAATCTCAGAGCCGGCATGACTGATATCGTTGCTACAGCGGAGGACGGTCATGAGATAACCAAGCTCGAAAGCCTGCTCACCGAATGGTATGACAGCGGCAATCAGAACTATTGCGACCAAAGCTATCTCAAGATGAACAACGTCACGAGAGAGCAATTTATATCGCTCAGCTATGACGAAAACTTCTCGTCAAAGAAAGCCGTACTCAACATGATTGGCGCTGAAACCTATTACTACGTCATAGACGGCGAAACGGTGGAGGTNCAACTCACCGACATCGCGCCATCGGGCGAAACCTATGAAGTGATAAGGGACAGAAACGCGGATTACAACAAGTATGTCGCAAGCGGAATGAACAACTACGAAAGCGACNNGATTTACGAGAACGTCACAAAGAAAACAGGCGGCGCAAGCATCGGCGTNTATATGGTGATTTTGCTCCTCGTTCTCGTGGCTATGGCAACCTTCCGCTCCCCTGCCGTNGCGCTTATGCCTGACGTCACGCCAAAGCCNTTGCGCTCGCAGGGCAACGCTATGATAAACCTCTGCGGCGGCGTTGGCGGTGCAATCGCGTTCCTTATATATACGGTGGTGTTGTTTGGCAACAGCCTATACAATTACGTAATNATATTTGCAAGTATTGCAGCAGGTATGCTCCTGTTGCTCGCNGGCTTCCTNGCCCTCGTTAAAGAGCGCAAGATGGTTGACAAGTGCCAAGAGATATGCAAGGAATANGGCATAGACGACTTCGCGGATGAGGAAAACNCNACNCNNGANGAATCCAAGGGTACNGACGTCGTNATGACGGATACGGCAGGCAACTTCGTTGCCGATATGGCGGAAACTCCCGACAATGCGGAGGCGCTATCCCCCGAAACTCTCGAGTTTGCAAAGGAAGTCGCCAAAAATGCAAANACTCCGCGCAAGTCACCAAAGGAATGGTGGAATTCAAANCCCAAAGAGGAACAGTCAAAGCTCATTTCATTCTGGCTCATACTCGCCTCNATATTCATGTGGTTCATGGGCTACAACGCNATATCGAGCAACCTCTCCGTTTATACGACAAAGGCGCTCAACCTNTCCGCAGGTGTCGCGTCNATTATNTCNGGCGTAAGTATGGGTATCAGCGCAATCGCNTTNATCCCTGTCGGATATATGGCGGCTAAGATAGGAAGAAGAAANTCTATCATCATCGGCTTCGGTCTTGCNGTCATNTCCTTCGTGCTGATATTCTTCTTTGTCAAGCCAAANAACAACGCAATNATACCTGCNGTGNTGTTTGCTCTGTTCTATCTCATAGCAGGCTTTGGCTTGATTATCGCAAACGTCAACACGTTCCCGATGGTCACAGAGCTTTCCACTTCAAAAACGCTCGGACAGTATACNGGCTACTACTANATGGCAACCATGTCGGCNCAGGCTATCACGCCGTTTATCGCTGGCTTGATTATGGACCACATCTCCAACACCGCACTGTTTATGTACAGCGCAATCTGCGTTGTCATCGCAATCGTGCTTATGGTATTCGTCAAGCACGGCGACAGCGTGATAATCGGCAAGGGCAAGAAGCTCACCAAGGAAGAGAAAAAGCAAATCCGCTTGGATGCGCTCGATGCTGATTAACGAAAAAATTCGCACTACTTTAAACGCATTCTCTCAAATCGAGAGAATGCGTTTTCTTTTAGTGAAATTTTTTCGTTCCTACCGCGCAAAACATTGCCCGCTATCAATTCAAAGTATCGTTGTAAACAATCGCCCTGTTTCGCGCAATATTTTGCTTGGTGCGCACCTGCGGTGCGTGTGTGATTGCTGTTTACAAAATACCACTTTCAAGCAAAGTAAAAGAAACGCACTCCGAATAGGGGTGCGTTTTTAGTGAAATTTTTTATTTGATATCGCGTGGAACACTGCTAACAATTTATCTTTTGCAATTTCTGATGCTAATTTAAAACTCAGACAGTCCAACCAAAAAATCAATGGATACGTCAAAATACTCGGCAAATACAATCAACAAATCTATGCTTGGCTCGCGCTGTCCCTTTTCATATCTCAAATATGTCACACTGTTGAGCCCGAGCGCGTCCGCCAACTGCTGTTGAGTAAGCCCACGCTCCTGCCGTAACTGCTTTAGCCTGACAGGCAATATATTTGTATGGTTTTTCTTTTCCATGTTTGACATTATACCGTTTTGGTAGTAATATAATAGAAAAACTACCATATTGGTAGTTTATGCAAGAGGAGAGATATTATGATTCAAATCACACCTAAGTGCAATTCGTATGCTCAAGAAGTGAGCTCGGCGCAGACGCTTATCAAGTTTCGCAAAACGATAATTATCGTACCCACATTATTATTGATAGTTTTAGGCATAATTCTTGCTATCGTCGCTACACCAGCTTGCCTGATAGTTTCAGCACTCGGACTGCTGTATTGTGGAATAATCATTCCCACATTATCATCGGTATTCAAAAAACTCTGTGCCACAATTTGCGATAAGTATAAAGCGTTTTACAAGCCGTCAAGCAGCGCAGTATCAGCAGTCATCGTTGACGACAACAAGGGCTTTGCCGTCAAATGCTCAAAGGGAAATCCTCTTTTTTGCTGGCTGGAGACAGAACAGCTCAATTACATAGCATCAAATATTTTAGGACTTAGGAACTGCGTTTTAAAGCGTACATCGCTGTCACAATTTAACTCATTGGTAAATTCCGACTTCGGTCGCCTGTGCGTTCCATTGAAGGACATAGACCATTATAGAGAAGGAACTCTCGTGTGCAAATACGGCTCCGAAATATGCAAGATAAAATTCCAAGACGACAAAGCATTTGACATCTTCATCGCACAAAAGGAATACTATTTCATCACCGAAAAGAAAGGTCTGCTAAGCTAAGCTTGCGGCTGAGATAGTCCAGCGCAACATAATCAAAAACTGCCGCAACCAAATTGGTACGGCAGTTTTATTTTAGTGTTTGCACACATTATACTTGTATTATTCTATATTGCTTTTGACTTAAGCAATTATAACTCTTACTGTATGCGGTTTTACTGTAAGCTCTTTTATATGCTCTTTTGTGATTGCGTCAATGCCGCTCACTGTGCGTACGACTTCGTTATCCGTTGCGTTTGCATAAACCCTAAGTGTTCCGCGTTCACTTCTGCGCTCATAGACCAAAAGCTCGTCATCGGCTATAAACACCGTTTCACCAGTCAGAAGCTCTGCATATTTCTTGCGCATCTTGCCGAGTGCCTTGTAGTGTTCGACAAGTTCATTATCCTCTTTACCCCACGGATATGTGCCACGGTTGAGTGGGTCCTCAAAGCCCTGCACTCCTGCCTCGTCACCATAATATACGCACGGCGTTCCTGACAAAGTATATTGAAGCGTTGAGGCAAATATAAGCCTTTGCTTTGCCAAAGCGTACTGCTCATCGGACAGCTTGAAATCAGCTCTTTCCTGCTTAGACTGCGGCGCAGCTACTCCGCTAAGGCAAGTAAGTGCGCGCACCGTATCATGGCTGTCTATAAGGTTCATAAGCACGTCAAGGCTTTGCTTGGGATAATGCTCCAACACAAGCGTAACCTTGTCGATAAACTCCGCCTTACTGCCCCCAAGCGTATAGGCAAGTATCGCTTCCTTGAACGGATAGTTCATAACCGAGTCAAGCTGTTCACCCATAAAGTATGGGCGCCATGCGTCGTACGCTATCTTGACAGATGCGTCCTCCCACACCTCGCCGACAACAAACATATCATTGCCNNTNTCCTTTATNGTCTTGCAAAGGTCAGTTGTGAAGTCTATAGGAAGCTCGTCAACGACGTCNAGTCGCCAACCNAAAACACCAGCCTTNCTCCACTTGTCTATAACTCCNTNCTTGCCAAGTATNAGNTCGCGATAGCCTGCCGCGCTCTTGTTGACNGTNGGCACAACCGTGCTACCCCACCAGCAGTGGTACTCCGTAGGATAGTTGTTGAAGTAATACCAATCGTAATATTTTGATTCTCTGCTTTGGAAAGCACCAAGCTCGGGATAGCTTCCCTCGCGATTGAAATATAGGCTNTCCGAACCCGTATGGTTGAATACGCCGTCAAGCATCACCGCAATNCCCTTTCTTTTTGCTTTGGCGATAAGCGTACGNAACTCGTCCTCCGTTCCAAACAGCTCGTCNATCTGCAAATAGTNGCCCGTGTCNTAGCGGTGATTTGATGAGGACTTGAATATTGGCGATAGATATATGCAAGTCACACCAAGGGATTTGAGGTAGTCAAGNTTTGACATAATGCCCTTGATNTTNCCGCCNTAGAAGTCGTCTGCGCGATANTCCCTACCTTCCTCTGCAATGTCGGGGCGTTCATTCCAATCGGAATGCATTCTTCCACGCTTTGTAAAATTCTGCTCGCCGTCCTTACAAAATCTATCTGCAAAAATCTGATATATTACACCGCTTTTTGCCCAATTCGGGGTTTTATAATCGCATTTTGACACAGTCAACTGCCATTCNGGCAACCAATCGCCACGCAACGCCGTGCCANCCTCTCCTCTGCCAAAGAACGCCGTAGCNCCATCNGCAAGCTCACCCTCAAAACGGTAAAGCCATATTCCGTACTCGCTCAGCGTGAATTCGCCCTCAAAAATATCCTGTCCGTCCACCACGCCGATATAAGGAAGTTCAAATCTTTCAGTCCTACCTTCAATCTCGCCGCCCTCGCCGAACACCTGCCGCAAAACAACAAATACCCTCTTGACCTGCATTTCGCAATCGAGAGGGAATTTTATCTTTGTCGCGCCGCCTACGTAAGACGCGCCGTATGGCTTTTTGTGAATAAGTGGNTTGTACATAATATTATTTGCGCCGACTGTCACACACTTCGTGTGATTTACTCTGCCGACGGCTCCTGCTAAGCTGTCACATTCCTTGTGTCACAGACACTGCGGCACGCAAACTTTTATTCAAAAGATTTGCTGTGAGCGCAATCGTCTGCGGTGCAAAAGCGACAAGTGAATTGCCGCTTTTGCAAAATTTATATTCGAGTTTACAACTTTCTGTAACGTTTATTTATGCTAACTGCGAGAACTTATTTCCCTACTAAACTTTCACATAAAATGCGATATTTGGATGCAGTGCAAGGAAGATGCGCACGCGAGCCGCCTAACGTACTTGGCGTACGTGACGGCGAGTGCACGTAAATCTGACACAGCAATGCGCCAAATAGCACATTTTATTTTATGGGNTTNAGCCCCCAAATNCGCTTCGCATACTCCTCCACCGACCTATCAGCCGCGAAGAAGCCTGCCTTTGCGATATTGACAAGGGACATTCTGTTCCACTTCTCTTTGTCGCAATAGGTGTCGTTGACTTTGTTCTGCGCATTGACGTAGCTCTCGAAGTCGGCAAGCACCATATATCCGTCGGGCTGTCCGCCTCTGCCAGTTGTGAGCGAGTCCGCAATCTCGCCAAAGGAAATTCCGTTGAGACCTTGACGNAGTGCGTCGATAAGCCTTTTTATGCGAGGATTGGTCTGATAGTAGTGGGACGGATTGTAGCCGTTTCTCCACATCTCGACGACTTCCTCGGTGAGCAAGCCGAAGAGGAACATGTTCTCATCGCCAACCTCTTGGTGNATCTCNACGTTTGCACCGTCAAGCGTACCAATGGTGAGCGCNCCGTTTATCATAAACTTCATGTTGCCCGTNCCGCTNGCTTCCTTNCCTGCGAGAGAAATCTGCTCGCTGACTTCGGATGCNGGCATAATCATNTCTGCAAGCGTAACGCGGTAGTTTTCAAGGAATACAACCTTGATTCTGCCCTTGACGTCGGGGTCGTTGTTTATCACGTCACCGAGAGTGCAGATAAAGCGGATAATCTGCTTTGCCATATAGTACGCGCTTGCTGCCTTTGCACCGAAGATGAACGTACGCGGCTGAATGTCGATATTGGGATTGTCCTTTATGCGGAAGTACAAATCCAANATATTGAGCGCGTTGAGNAGCTGNCGCTTNTACTCGTGCANTCTCTTGACCTGTACGTCGAAGATNCTGCTTGGGTCAACGGCGATATTGTTTTGCTGCATGATGTATGCGGCAAGGTCNTCCTTGTTTGCATGCTTAATCTTTGCAAGGCGGTCAAGCACCTGNCTGTCGCCCATAAATCTTTGAAGCTTCTGCAAATGGTCCGCATCCTTGAGCCACTTATCGCCGATAAGCTCGGTGATGAAGGCGGCAAGNCGGGGATTCGCCTGCGCCACCCAGCGGCGGTGNGTAATGCCGTTTGTGACGTTTGTAAACTTCTCNGGNTGCATCTTGAAGTAGTCCGCAAATACGTCGTGCTTCAATATNTCNCTGTGAAGTGCGGANACGCCGTTTATCGTATGCGAGGTCGCAAGGCANAGGTTTGCCATCTTGACCTGTCCGTTTGAAAGTATAGCGTTGCGCGACACAACGTCCCAGTTGTTTGGATAATACTTCCACAGCTCGTCNCAGAAGCGTTGATTTATCTCATGCACAATCTGGAATATACGAGGCAACAGGCTTGAGAACAGCTCCTGCGGCCACTTCTCGAGNGCCTCNGCCATNACNGTNTGGTTTGTATACGAAACGGTGTGNGTTGTNATATTCCAAGCCTCGTCCCAGCCATAGCCGTACTCGTCAAGGAGCAAGCGCATAAGCTCGGGTATGCAGAGCGTTGGGTGCGTATCGTTGATNTGGATAGCCACGCAATCCGCCAAATTGTCAAGCGACGGATTTGTCATAAGGTGTCTATGCAATATNCTCTGAATTGAAGCCGACACGAAGAAGTATTGCTGTTTGAGTCTCAAAGACTTACCCTCGATATGGTCGTCGGCAGGATANAGNACNTTGTTTATNGACTCCGCAACGGCCTTTGCNGCGCTCGCCTTNACGTACTCGCCCTTGCTGAACATATGGATGTCGAAGTCCTGCGGAGCTTCCGAGTGCCAGAATCTGATACGGTTGACCGTTTGCGTGTCGTAGCCCGAAATGTTCATATCGTACGGCACAGCATTGACAACCGTGCAGTCGCGCTGATTGACNGTGAGCTTGCCGTCCTCCCANGTTTGGTCTACGTGACCGCCGAACTTGACNGGATAGACCTCCTCGTGTCTTGGAGCNAGCCACACGTCGCCCATCTTGAGCCAATCGTCNGGCTGCTCAAGCTGCCAACCGTCAACGATAATCTGTTTGAATAGACCGTAATCGTAAAGAATTGAAAAACCGCTTGCCGCATANCCGAGCGANGTNAGCGCNTCCATATACGCNGCGGCAAGTCTACCAAGACCGCCGTTGCCAAGACCTGCNTCNGGCTCATAGGCGTAAATCTCGTCCATGCTTACGCCAAGACTCTCAACCGCCTTCGTGACCTCGTTTGTGATACCCATATTGAAGAGGTGATTGCGAAGCGACCTACCGAGCAANAACTCCATAGACATATAGTAAATCTGCTTGGCGTTCTTGTCGTGAACCTGCTTTTTGAAGTTGACGCGCGTCTGGGTGAGAATATCTCTNACGCACATACAGGTNGCNCTGTANATNTGNGTTTTGCTTGCGTCCTCGGGCTTAACGCCAAAGTATCTTGCAAGGCAAGAAGCAAGCTGATTTGAAAACTCTTTTGTTGTTACGTTGTATTTCATTTTACCTACCTTCCTTCCGCTTTCCCCCGGACGAAAGATTTATATCTTAATCATATATAATATATTCAAATATATTATATCCGTACATTGTAATATTTTACGGTTTTATAAAAGATATGTCAAATATCTATGCGAGATTTTGAAATTTCATTTATATGCGCATCGCCAAGCGGCAAATATGGCTACACAACACTTTTAAATGCTTCCGTATTGCTTTTATAATTTGACAAAATTCTCACACTGATGATAGGATATATTTATATTAAATTAAAATTCACGTGTAAAAGAGGATAATATGGTGCAATTCACGCAAAGAAAGTGTCCCACTTGCGGCGGTAGATTGGAATTTTTATCTGGCAACGCATACGAGTGCCGTTGCTGTCATAACGTATATGAAATGAACGAGCGCAATGCAAATCTCTATCATGATTTATTGGATGTATCCGCAGCTCGCGCTTCTCTCAACTTCAAATTTGCGGAAGAAAAATGCAAGAACTTGCTCACAGCATTCAAGGACGATAATCTTGCGGATGTATACTGGAACTTACTTCTCTGCGAACAGCGCGTTACATTTGAAACAGACCAGAATGGAGAGCAATTCCCCTCTTTTTATGACATAGTTTCAACGGATATAAGAACCTCCAAATATTACGCACAAATGGTCAAGTATCTTGACGAATACGATTCACAAAATAAGTCCAAATACGAAGAGCTTGTGGATAAAATGTATTCGGCAAAAAGGAAGTACGCCAAGATAAAGGAAACAACAAAGCCCTACGACATTTTCATCTGCTTCAAAAAGTCAAAGCTTGACAGCGAGGGTGGAGGCGATACGTCTGACTACAAAATCGCTTACAACCTCTATAAAGAGTTCTTTAAGCATTACAAGGTGTTTTTCAGTGAAGAATCGCTCAATAATGTAGTTGTTCGTGAATATGAGCCAAATATCTATCACGCACTTTACACATCAAAAATCATGTTTGTACTATGCTCGAAGAGCGAGTATATGGACTCACAGTGGATGAAAAACGAGTGGAGTCGCTTCCACGCAATGTCGGAAATCGCGGCGCAACCAAAGTCTATCATTCCAGTATTTATAGACGGCTTTACGCCCGAGAACCTGCCATACGAATTAAGAAGCTGTCAGGGATATCCGAACGATATGTATCTTGTACAACGACTTCACTCTGTTGTTAGCAAAATACTGAACCCCGTTGACAGCGATGCCGAACTCGCCAAAATGAAATCTCAGGTTGACGCACTCAAACAGCTACTTACCAATCAAAGCACGACAGAAAAGCAAAATTTAACACCCAAGCAACCTCCACAAACCAAATCTGTCGATACTCAACAAATCGAGCCGGTAATTCAGCGAAACCAACCAGTAGGTCCGCAAAACTACATCGTTCCTTATGGCACAAAGGAAATCAGAAATGAGCAATTTAAGAATAGAACTGATTTGAAGGTTGCCATAATTCCGGACACTGTATCAAGCATAGGCGCAAGCGCATTTGATGGATGCACTGGACTGACAGATGTAACCATTCCTAACAGTGTTAGAGTAATTGGTTCTTTCGCGTTCTCATTTTGCAGTAAATTGACAAGTATTAACATTCCTGACGGCGTGGCATATATTCATCGTGGAGCTTTCTGCGGTTGCACTGGACTGACAAACATTGCTATTTCTAATAGCGTTACACTCATAGGCAAAGGTGCATTTGCTGGTTGTAGTGAGTTGATAAAAATTGCTGTTGCAGATAACAATTCAAAACATCACCATAACAATAACTGCATTATCGAAACAGCCACTCGAACACTTATAGCAGGTTGTAAGACAAGCATCATCCCGACAAACGGAAGCGTGACAAGCATTGGAGAGTCATCGTTCGGTGGATGTACCGGACTAACGAATATTGTCATTCCTGACAACGTAACAAGCATATGTAAAGATGCATTTAGCGGTTGCATTGGGCTGACAAGCATAACTATTCCTAATACAATAAAGACCATAGGCGAGCGCGCCTTTGAATATTGTAGCACACTAACCAATATAACCTTCACAGGAACTAAAAAGAGATGGGGAAAAATCAAAAAATATTCGAATTGGAACAAAAGTACTGGCAAATATGTTATTCATTGCACCGACGGCGATTTGAAAAAATAGTTAAATTCCAATTTGTACGCCATACTTTATTCAATACGATAAAACACAATAATCATATGGAAACCGCAGTTTATACCGCGGTTTTTGTATGATTATATAGTTGTTTGAAAATTTCTCTATTGTAAACGCCAAACCCAAATTAGAATTAAAATACGAGATTAGGCGTTGATGAACTGATACTCGTAAAGCTCCTTGTATATGCCGCCCTTCTCCATAAGCTCGTCATGGCTGCCGCGCTCCTCTACGCCGTTGCCCGTGACAACGATAATCTCGTCGGCGTTCTTTACGGTGGAAAGTCTGTGCGCAACGACAATCGTCGTTCTGCCCTTAGCGAGCTTGTTGAGCGCGTCCTGTATGAGCATTTCCGTAGCGTTATCGAGTGCGGACGTTGCCTCGTCAAGTATGAGTATTGACGGATTTTTGAGGAAC
>JAAVHW010000042.1 GCA_014799525.1 Clostridiales bacterium
AACCGAATCTCTTGTGACAACTGCTGCAAAGCTTCCGAGAATTGAGCTGACGTCTCCGCATAACATAGTCGGGCGTGATACTCGTAGCTGTATGCAGAGCGGCATAATTTACGGCTACACGGGGCTTGTAAAGTATATGGTTGAAAGATACAGAGAGCTTCCCGAGATGAAGGGTGCAAAGGTTGTGGCTACGGGTGGACTTAGCGAGATTGTTGCGGAAACCGAGCCGTCTTTGTTCAGCGTAGTCGATAGAGCGCTCGCGCTTAAGGGGCTTAAATACATATACGACAAAAACAACTAATCGGACTTAAAGCGGCGATAATGCTCATTTAAGTGCGATTTGTGAGAAAAACGAATATACATATAGTGTACGCCAACTGCTTAAATAAGTGCGCACAAGAATGCATAGACACGACAGCGGCGGCATTATTGAGGAAGATATGCAAAAGAAATACAATCAGTTTGACAGAGCGTCGGGCATATTGCTCAACGTATCGTCCTTGCCATCGGAGTACGGAATAGGCTGCTTCTCCCGCGACGCGGACGCGTTTGCGGATATAGCGGCGGATATGGGCTTCCATTGGTGGCAGATACTCCCAATCACTACGATAGGCTGCGGCAACTCGCCGTACTCGGGGCTTTCCACTTACGCAGGCAACCGCCTGTACATCTGTCCTGCCGAGCTTGAAAAGGAAGGGCTTCTGACCGCCGACGAGGTGAACGCTTCAAAGTATCACGGCGAGCCGTACAGAACGGACTACGACTTTGCGCGTATAAATACGGAGAGGTTTTTGAGAATAGCCTTTTCCCGCGTGAACGGCGAAGTGCAAAAGCGTATAGACGAGTTCAGGCGTAAGCAGGCGCATTGGATAGATGACTATGCGCTGTTTATGGCGCTTGCCGCAACTCGCTCAACCGCTTGGTGGAGATGGGAGGACGGCTTGAAGTTCCGCCGCGAAAAGGATTTAAAGCAGGCGAGAGAAGAGTTTAAGGAAGATATAGACTTCTACGTTTTCGAGCAGTACGAGTTTTTCAGACAGTGGAATGACTTAAAGGCGCGCATCAACGCAAGAGGTGTGGAGATAATCGGTGACTTGCCGTTTTACGTTGCAACGGATAGCGTAGACGTATGGGCAAATCCCGAGGCGTTCCAGCTTGACGAAAATCTATTGCCAAAGGCTATCGCAGGAGTTCCGCCGGATGCGTTCTCTAAGACGGGGCAGGTGTGGGGAAACTGCCTATATGACTTTGCGCATATGAAGAAGGACGGCTTCAAGTGGTGGCGCGCGCGTATTACGCACTGTATGGAGCTGTATGACGCATTGAGGCTTGACCACTTCCGTGCTTTCTACAATTATTTCTCAATACCTGCGCGCGACTATAACACCGCCGAGAACGGCGTTTGGGAAAAGGGTCCTGCCGATGATTTGCTCGACCTTGTACAAGAAGACAACAAGGACGCGCTGTTTATTGCTGAGGATTTGGGGCTTATCGACGACGAGTGCAGAGAGTATATCGACGGCACGGGCATTCCTACGATGAGAGTGTTCCAATTTGGCTTTGACGGAACGCCAAGCTCGCACGTGCCTTATCGCTACGACGTCAACACCGTTGCGTATACGGGCACGCACGACAACAATACAACGCTCGGCTGGCTGTATGAGCTCAACGAGGGCGCGCGCAATTACGTGCTGAAATACTGCGGCTTCAAGGGCGCAGGCTGGGGTGCAGGCGGTCCCGACTGCGGCTCTACGAAGGCGATAATCAAAACGCTTATGATGTCATCGTCCTCGCTTGTGGTTTTGCCGTATCAGGATATGCTTGGCTACGGCGGCGATACGCGTATGAATATCCCTGGCGTTGCGGAGGGAAACTGGACGTACAGGCTTCCGTATCACCTTATGACAACCGTAGACAGAAACTACTTTCTTGACCTCAACAGCACGTATGGGCGTATGGGGCATGGCGTAAAGCGTTGACGGAGAGCAAAAAATATGATACTCTTTTTCGCAAGGGGCGAGGTGGACAGCGACAAATTTGTCAAGCACTGCTACGCTCACTACCGTGACATAATCGGAGACGAGGAGCTTCCAAAGCGCATAGAGATTATACGCGAGGAGGGCAAGAAGCCGCGCTTGGATACGGATTTGGCGCACTTCAATCTGTCGCACTCGCACGGAGTCGTTATGCTCGGCATATCGCATGCGCCTATCGGAGTGGATATCGAAAAGATACGGGAAGTGGACTTTGAGAAATTTCCGTTCATCAACGCAGACAGCGAGAAGGATTTCTTTGAGCAGTGGACGGAGCGCGAGAGCTACGTCAAGTTCACAGGCGAGGGAATTTCCGCGATAAGGCATGATATCCCAAGCGACGCGCACTTCGAGCATTTTCCCGTATACGACGGCTATCACGCCTGCGTATGCGCAGAGGAACAGAATATACTTGCGTATGAAATGGACCCGTCCGCAGTCGAGTGATTGTAACGGTCAAACAGTTTCATACCATGGACAATCGAGATTGAGACTGCTTTAAAAGCTTATAAGCAAGTCTTATAAAAAACAAATTATAACAGCTATGAGGTGATAAAATGGTGCTGGATAGAGTTAGAGAGCTTATCGCAGAACAAATGTGTCTTGACGTAAACAAGGTTACGGCGGACAGCAGAATTATAGAGGACATCGGCGCGGATAGCCTTGACGTCGTGGAAATGCTCATGACCGTCGAAGAGGAGTGGGGTATAATCGTTGACGACGAGGATATGCGCAAATTCTCCACCGTCGCAAGCGTTGTCGAATATATCGAAAGCAAGATTAAGTAATTTCGGCTTTATAAAAACGTAAAATAGCTAATATAAATTTAGCAATCAAAAGAGTTTATAAATTATAACCCTGTGATTTTTCACAGGGTTCTTGTATGTCAGCAAGTTTTGCAATTATATTGAAAGTATTGCGGAAATAATTTGATTTTCAGATAGCTCACTCAAATTGCAATTTTCATTCAGCAGTTTTTCTACTGCGCATTCTATAGACTTTGCCGCGTCGCACATGTCAAGAGAGTGGCGCAGCATCATTGAAATTGAAAGCATAATTTCAATTGTCGGGTGTTGAGATTGAGCGTTTACTCCGTACATTCCGAGCGTCGTTTCGCCAAGATAGGCGGCTAAAATAGTTTCGTTTCCTTGCGCACTGCAAATTCCGCTTAGTATATCGCCAAGTATCGAAGTTGTCAAAATTATGTCAAACTGCGACGGGNCTTTAAGCAGTGCGNTTNNGGCAGTATTTGCCGTGAGCATATTTACGGATACGTAGGGATAGTCCTCGTTTATGTCAGTCACAATTTTGCGCCANAGCTTNGANGTNGTAAGCCTNTTTGCCATATCCNCAAGCGTGACCNTGGCGGCGGCTGTTTTCTGAAAGCTCGTAGGCTATGCGCGCTACGCGTTCTATCTCAAGCTCGCTGTAGCTTTCAACGTCGTAAGCCTCTCTGCCAAAGGTTTGATTGTTTCTAAATCCGCTTTCAGATACGCCGCCTGCCGTATCGCTCACAATGGCGTAGCGCGGTTGAGCGGCACCGTTTGCAGCAAACGCAGGCGTATAGCAAACGTGAGAGTACAGCCCCAAAGCGTTTGCAACCTTGTTTATGACTTCCTCATTGCGATAGCGCTCGCGAGAGTCTTGCGCCGCATCCAATGCAAACAATATTGCATGAGCGGATTTTGCTTTCTTTATAATATCTTCGGGATTTGTAGTTATATCGCAATACTCCAAATCAAAACCGCTTGAAAACTTTTGTCCGATTTTTTCAAGCAGGGCGGTTGCCGTTTTCAAATTTGTATCGTTTTTATCATTGCATATCAGCAATATATTGTAAGTCATAGCTCACTCCGTTTGATTGCTTTTAAATCATAGCTCAATTACCTATTTATATTATATCAAAAGAGAAGTTCCGTCAAATCTAAATATAGCTTCGAACGTTGCATTTATGCATAAAAATTATGTATAATTGCATAAAATATGCATAAAATGAAAAAATTTTCATAAATTTCAAAAAAATATAAAAAATTTATGCAAAAACAGTTGCATTATTTTTTCCAAAATGCTATATTTGGCAAGCACTGAAAAAACGTTTCTTTTGGAGGAAATAAAATGAAAAAATTTGCAAAGATTTTGGTGGTAACGATTATGCTTGCAACGATAGTCGGCGCATGCTTCGCATTTACTGCCTGTAACAAAAACGTAGCGGAGGCAGTCAAGGTCATTGACATTGAGCTTACTGAAGAGGATTACGCTTTCTGCCTAAACAAAAATGATACTGAATTGCTTGCAAAAGCAAACGAGTTTCTTGCAGGTATCAAGGCGGACGGAACTCTTGACAATATCATAAACTCATACTTCAACGGAACGGCAACGTTTACGTATACGAATCCTGCCAACAAGAACGGTTGCCTTATTGTTGCAACAAACGCATATTTCCCACCGTTTGAATATTACAGCGGAGATAAGTTTACAGGTGTTGATATGCAGATTGCAAAGCTCCTTGCAGATTACCTTGAAAAACCGCTTTATATTGTAGATACTGACTTTGACGCGGTTATGATAGAAGTGCAAAACGGTACGGCTGACATCGGTATGGCAGGTATCACGGTAAACGAAGAGCGCCAAAAGACATTGAACTTTACCGATAGCTATTATACCTCTGCACAGGTAATTATCGTGAAAGAGGGCGACACAACCTTTGACAACTGCACAACCGTAGAGGGGATTGAGGCAATTTTGAAACAGCAGAACAAGTCGTACGTGATAGGCACACAAAGTGGTACAACTGGTTATATGTACTCATACGGTGATGAAGATTTTGAATACGATGGTTTCACCAATCTCACAACAACTGGATATACGACTGGCGCACTTGCGGTCAAGGACCTCTCGAATGGCAAAATAAACGCAGTTATAATCGATAAACAACCGGCTCTTATGATTGCGAATAGCACAAACTCACTTATTAAATAATAGGAAACAAAATGTCAGCTTGGGATATATTCGTAAGGCAGTTCGTAGAACTTGAAGGGTATAAGCTGGTTTTGACAGGCTTACTGAACACCGTAATTATTGCGGTGTTCGGTTTGCTTTTTGGATTTGTTATCGGAAGCATTATTGCAGTTGTCAAGACTATGCTGAACACAAAAAAACCGCTTGTATTCATTCTGCAAAAGATAGGAGATTTGTACGTGACGGTATTCCGCGGTACTCCTATGGTCGTACAGCTTTTGGTCATTCACTTTGTTTTGTTCCCCGTAATGGGAGTGAATTTTACAAACATAGTCGTATCGAGCGACTTTGTTGTTAATGGAGTCGTGATAGAGGCTATCATAGCGTTTTCGCTAAACAGCGGCGCGTACATAAGCGAGATTATGCGTGGCGGTATTGACGCAATAGATAAGGGACAGTTCAAAGCAGGACGTGCGTTGGGACTTAGCTATTCGCGTACAATGCTCAGCATAGTTTTGCCGCAGGCTTTCAGAAACGTGCTTCCTACGCTCGGCAACGAGTTTATTGCGCTAATTAAGGAAACTTCAATCGCAGGCTTTATCACCGTTGTTGACTTGACTCGTGCTTTCCAAGCTATGGCGAACAGCACGTATGAATATATCGTGCCATATCTCGTGCTTGCGCTGTTCTATCTTGTCATTGTCATATTGATTACATTGCTTGTCAAATTCCTTGAAAAGAAATTCAAGCACGCATAAGGAGGGGAGTATGTCTGAAAACATTGTGGATAATATAGATTTTGAAGAAACCAAAAGCGTTGCAGGGCAGGCAACCTCCGATAGCGCATGTGATAGCGTGAATGAAAATCTGTGCGAAGAAGCTAATCATGATGAGCCTCAAGAAGAGATAAACAAAGAACAGCCGCTGATTGAGATTAAAAATCTCACCAAGGAATTTGGAGATTTGCTCGTTCTTGACGATATTTCGGAGTCGATTTTTGAGGGTGAAAAGGTTGTAATAATCGGTCCGTCGGGCGGCGGCAAGTCTACGTTTTTGCACTGCCTCAACTGCCTTGAGGACCCGTCCGCGGGCAAGATATTCTTTGACGGCGTGGATATTGCGGATGTCAAGGTCAACATCAACACTCAACGCCAGAAGATGGGCATGGTGTTTCAGCACTTCAACCTGTTCAACAACATGACGGTCAAGAAGAACATCATGCTTGCGCCCGTACATATCGGCATTGCAAATATGCGCAAGGCGAAGCTGAAAAACGCATTTGTACCGCTATATAACTGTTTGTTCAAGCTGATTGGCGAGAAATATAACGTCTTGGTTGAAAAGAGGATAGAGAAGCTTAAATCGCAGGTTGAAGAGCTCAAATCACAGCTTGAACCCTTGCTTTTGCAGTGGGAAAGCACGAAGGGTACAAAGGAAATAGCGGGAAAATCTTTTGTTCAATACGACAAAAAGCTGACCGCACAAAAGCTGAAGCTGACGGATAAGCTTGAAAAGACAGAGCGTAAGATTGTGCATACGACTCCTATGGTTGCGCTTGAAAAGACGGCGGTGGAAATATCCGCAAAGCAGATAAAGCAGGAAGCGTCTGAGCTTGCCGACAAGCTGCTTACGCGCATAGGACTTTTGGACAAGGCGGACGTATATCCGTCAAATCTCAGCGGCGGACAAAAGCAGCGCGTTGCAATCGTACGTTCGCTTGCCATGCGCCCAAAGGTTATGCTTTTCGACGAGCCTACCTCCGCGCTTGACCCCGAGATGGTCGGCGAAGTGCTTGACCTCATCAAGCGGGTTGCAGACGAGGGCATGACAATGGTTATCGTCACACACGAAATGTCCTTTGCCCGCGAAGTGGGTACTCGTATTCTCTTTATGGCGCAGGGCAAGATTTTGGAGAGTGCCGCGCCCGATGAATTCTTTGAAAATCCGAAGCATCCGCGACTGCAAGAGTTTCTAAACAAAGTTTTAAAGTAAAAATGTGTTATAGAGCGAATAGCTTTGTCAGAGGTGCTTTTGCCAACAGTCACGTACGTCAGTACGTTAGGCTGTTTGCAAAAGTGCCTCTTTCG
>JAAVHW010000043.1 GCA_014799525.1 Clostridiales bacterium
AGACGAGTTCCCCGAGGTGGACGCAATACTTGGCGTAAATAGCTATGATGAGATTGTTCGCACCGTGGAGAATATATGCGGTGGCGAAAAGGTGTTTGAGATTCACGGCGCGGATAAGTTTTATGACAAGCGCGTGCTTACTACGCCGTATCATTACGCATATTTGAAAATTGCAGACGGCTGCAACAATCACTGTACATATTGCGCAATCCCAAGCATACGAGGGAAGTATCGCTCCGAAAAGCTTGAGGATTTGCTGAAAGAGGCTAAGGCTCTAAGCGACGACGGCGTAAAGGAGCTTATTCTCGTAGCGCAGGACGTCACCTGCTATGGGGTGGACTTTGACGGCAAGCCACATCTTATGGAGCTTGTAAGGGAGCTTGAAAAGCTTGATTTTGAGTGGATAAGGCTTCTTTACCTTGAGCCTGAAACCGTTGATGACGCGCTTATAGATTTTATCGCGAGCGAGCCTAAGGTTGTCAAATATATGGATATCCCACTTCAGCACGTTGACGACAAGGTGCTTAAGCTCATGAACCGCGGCACGACTGAGGCGCGCATACGCGAGCTTGTTGCAAAGGTCAAGAGTAAAGGGATTACCTTGCGTACAACATTTATATGCGGTTTTCCGCAGGAGAGCGAAGAGGCGTTTTGTAAGCTGCGCGACTTTGTGAAAGATACCGATATCGACTACGCTGGCTTCTTTGCATACTCACGCGAGGAGGGGACGGCGGCGGATAGGCTGGACGGGCATATTGCCGATGAGGTCAAGCAGGCGCGCGCGGACGAGCTCTCAACGCTGTGGCAGGAAAAACTTGCAAAGCGCAATCAAACTCTAATAGGTACGCGCGTGCGCGCGATATACGACGGTATTGATTATGACAGGCAGGCGTTTATTGCAAGAAGTGCGGCGCAAGCGCCCGATATAGACAACGTGATATACTTTACCGCCGATAGCGTAATGCATGTGGGCAATTTTTACGACATAGAGATTATTGATACTGACGGCGTTGACCTCGTAGGGAGAGTAGTGGAATGAAAATGAAGTTTAATCTGGCAACAAAAATTACTATCGCGCGTATTTTTTTGATAATTCCTACTATCGCGGCTTTTATCTACGGTCAGCTCTTTGAGCATGGTACGCTCCACTATCTCATTGGAAATATAGTGGCGGCGGTGTTGTTTTCCATATGCTGCTCAACGGATTTTTTGGATGGCTACATTGCAAGAAAGACGGGCACTGTTACCGACCTTGGCAAGCTTCTCGACCCGCTTGCGGACAAGGTTGTCATTGTTATAATGCTGTTTTTGGTGGTTCTTTTCAGAGACGGACTGAATGAGGTGTTTGCGTATAACGCGCTTGTGGTCGCCCTGCTTAGCGGAATAATTTTGTCGCGCGAGCTGCTTATAAGCGTATTTCGCAGTATCGCCGCAAGAAAGAACTGCGTTCTCGCCGCGGATATATTCGGCAAGATAAAAACCGTACTTCTTGACGTTTCAGTTACGTGCCTTATGCTTGCAGGTATGCATGTGATTATAGGCTGGGTAGGTACAGTTATATTCTATCTTGGTGCGGTGGTAGCGGTGTACAGTGGCATAAATTACATCGTGAAGAACAGGCACGTTTTTGAAAGTGCCGACGCCGAAGAGCAGTCGCAGGATGAGAGTATAAACGACAACTGCGAACAATTGGAGAATGAGTATCTTGGAGATTTGGTTGACGGTATTCCGTTCAATCAAGACGGTGAGTATGACGAAAATACCCAGTCCACGTATGACCTATTTGAAAAATGGGAGAAAGACAGGGAATTGCTGAGTAAGCTTGAGAGGGCTAAGCAGAATATTGACGAGGAACGAAGAAAGGAAGAAGAAAAAAATAGAAGCGTAAACTTTGAAGAGTTCCACCGTGATGACGTTGTCACAACTGATACTAACGTCAACACCTATCATGCGCCTATCAAGGACTTGTTTGAGGGCTCGTTTGGCGGCAACAGTGAACTGCCTTTTGACGGACAGTTTGACGTTGAAGCCCAAGATGATATAAATGAATTTAATCCTGCGAGTGAAGCTGCGTTCGGCGAGCTTATGTGTTCGCAGGAGTTTGAAAAGATAGACGATACGTCTACGTTTGCCGTTGGAAAGGACGGAAATGGGATTTATCACTTTGCAAGTCTGAAGGACTGCGGATGCTTGCTTGTGGTGGGCACGGTTGAATCTGGCAAGAGTAGCTTTTTGCGCTCAATGGTCGCAAGTCTGATTTGCAAGGCTTCGCCCGACGATTTGAGATTTATCCTCATTGACGCGCATAACAGAGGCTCGTCTGTCTACGACGGAATGCCGCATTTGCTTGTTGATGAGATTATAAGCGATTCCGCTAAGGCAGAGCGCGCCATTGCGTGGGCTATACAGGAAACAAAGCTCAGACTGGATTACTTGAAAGGTCTTGGATATAGAGATATTGACAGCTACAATGCTGGCATTGAAGCTCACGGAAAAAGCAAAATGCCGCGCATAGTTATCGTTGCGGACGGCTTTGACTCGCTTGTTGGCGAGATGAATAAAAACGTCGTGCAGACTATTGCGGCTATCACCCGTCTTGGTCGCTCGGCAGGCGTACATCTCGTGCTGTCAGTGCAGAGGATAAACTACGATATTTTGGGCTCGTCGGTTATAAACAACATACCCGTGCGAGTAGTGTTCAAAACAGCCACCTCGTATGAAAGCAGAAACGCGCTCGGCTGTAGCGGTGCGGAGCAGCTCGCAGGAAAGGGCGATATGCTGTTTAGTACGGATAGCAACCATATTGAGCGTATGCACGGCGTGTTTACTAATGAGCGCGACGCAGAAAGTCTGATAGGCTACGTCAAAGCGCACAATCACAGCAATTTTGACAGCGGAATCAGAGCAATCATTTGTGACGGCGAGCTTAATGCATTGCAAAATGCCGCAAATGATACTGCTGACAAAAACGGCAAGAGCGATAGCTCCGACTTCTTTGATGCTGGCATAGATAAAGACGACACGCGCGAATATGATATGCAAATGCTTTCTGCAATCAAAGCGGTTGTAGAGATGCACAAGGATAGGGGACACGCGCACGTTGCAGGCTTGCAGCGTAAGCTCGGTATTGGCTATCCCAAAGCTGTGCGCCTTTTTGATGAGCTTGAGTACCGTGGAATAATCGAGCGCGATTATAAAAACGATACGGACACGTACGTTCTTGCAATTGACGTGGATACGCTTGACAAAGTGTGCAAAGAGTTTGAAGAGAGTTTTCCGTCGGGTTCTGACGGCGATATGGAATGACTATGATACGCGAGGTTGTGAAATTATGCGGACTTAGCAAGCCGCAAATAATGCAAAAATTGCAGTTTTTGGACGGCTGCGGCGTATTGTTCGAGGTGCAGGAAAAGTATCTCGACGCGGAAGTCGTTATGACTACAGATATAGATTCCTCCATGTTTGACGTGGTTAGAAGCACGGTTTACAACCTTTTTGAGAATGAGGTGTACTCCGCGGAAAGCTGCAGCTTGCAGGAGCTTGCGGCGAGTCTTTTGAAGATGAGCGGTCGCAAACTCGGCGTTGCGGAAAGCCTCACGTGCGGGCTTGTGTGTGCAATGCTTGCAGAGGTGTCGGGCATAAGTGAAAATCTGTATGAGGGCATTGTATGCTACAATAAGGGCTCTAAGATGAGCAGGCTGGGAGTTGGCAAGGACACACTCTCGGCGCACGGCGCAATAAGCCGCGAAACTGCGTACGAAATGGTCAGAGGACTCAACGTCGCGCCTGTGGATATCGGTCTTTCCACAACGGGACTTGCAGGTCCTAAGGGCGACGAGGGAAAGCCTGTAGGACTCACGTATATAGGAGTTGGCAGTGGGGATTTCATTCTCACCTTCGAAAAGAAGTTTGAGGGGACTCGGGATGAAATACGCCATGCCGCGGCAAACGTAGCGTTGTTCTACCTTATACGCTATCTCAAAGGCGATATCTGGAGACTCTAACACACTTCGTGTGTTTTGCTCTTGGATGTTCCCTATCGCGCTGTAGTGAAATGTAATCATGATTATAGTGAACTATATAGTAAGAGATAGTGAATGAAAGAATTAGAAATAAACGACCTTAAATAATATTTCTGATATTTGCCATATGCACCAAAAACGGTGCATTGGTTGAAATATAATATAACTGTAAAACAAGTGGCGCAGGTGTCTGCGTTCAAAGGAGATATACCATGGCGGAAAAAAACGATAAAGTGAAATCTAAGGCGGAATGCCTACAAGACGCGCTTTCGCAGATTGAAAAGCAGTTTGGCAAGGGCTCTATTATGCTTCTTGGCGAGGAGAGTGTTCAGAAGGTGGAGGCAATCTCAACGGGCTGTCTTACGCTTGACGTTGCACTCGGAATCGGCGGAATTCCAAAGGGCAGAATTATTGAGATATACGGACCAGAGTCATCTGGTAAGACGACGGTTGCGCTGCACTGCGTTGCGGAGCTTCAAAAGGCGGGCGGCACGGCGGCGTTCATTGACGCGGAACACGCACTTGACCCTGTGTATGCCTCAAAGCTTGGCGTACAGATTGAAAACCTGTACATAGCTCAGCCCGACAACGGCGAGCAGGCACTCGATATTGTTGAAATGCTTGTGAGAAGCAGCGCGGTTGACATTATTGTCGTTGACTCCGTTGCGGCACTTACTCCGCAGGCGGAAATTGACGGCGATATGGGTGACAGCCACGTAGGCTTGCAGGCAAGACTTATGTCACAGGCACTGCGTAAGCTCACCGCCGTTGCTTCAAAGAGCAAATGTACGATTATCTTCATCAATCAGCTTAGAGAAAAGGTCGGCGTAATGTACGGCAATCCCGAAACCACCACGGGCGGCAAGGCGCTTAAGTTCTACGCTTCCGTGCGTATAGACGTAAGAAAGAAGGATACGCTCAAGGACGGCGGCGATTTTGTCGGCAACCACGTAGTCGCAAAGATTGTCAAGAACAAGGTTGCGCCTCCGTTCAGAACGGCGGAGTTTGATATCATGTACGGCACGGGTATTTCAAATACGTCTTGCGTGCTTGACCTTGCAGTCGAAAACGGCTTTGTGCAGAAGGGCGGAAGCTGGTATAGCTACAACGACGAGAAGATTGGACAGGGCAAGGATAGGACTGTCGATTATCTCATCAATCATCCCGAAGTGCTTGCCGAGCTTGACGCGAAGGTGCGCGAGAAATACGGCATGAACTGAAGCTGACATACTCGTTATAAGTAGAGTATTTTACGGATAATAAATAGCACACTGATTCCTTGGGAATACAGTGTGCTATTATTTTGCGGTTTTAAGATAAATTGAAATATGCTTTAGGACAAATTTTGAAATATGCTTTAGGACAAATTTTTATATTACTCCGCTTTTTTCAATGCAAATGAAAAGCTGCATTCGTTGCACTTGCCGTCCGATTCGATGATTATATAAACTGTCTTGTTGCGCGCAAATGCCTCGGATTTTCCTTCAACAGAGCCGTCTGTTCCGATTTCAAACAAACTAAGTTTTTCATCACCAAAGTCATAGTAAACCTTTATGCTTCCTTCTTCGAGCGTTGCATTGTAAGTGATAACCGTGCTTTCTTTGATTGTATCATTAAACTTGATTACATACCTTCCGCTAAAAGTGCCAAACGAAACGGTCGCGCTATTTGAGTCTTTTGTTTCCACCATTGCCGTTGAGCTGCAATTGCTTTTGTATTTCGTGCCGCAAGCAGTCAATGTAAAACACAAAACAACTATCAAAACTGCAATAATTATGCTTGCAAATTTTTTCATAATATACTCCTAAATTTTTGTTTGTCGTACTCATTATATCACAGTCAAAATCAAAAGCAAGGATAGAGCAGTCGTTTTGTTTTTATTTTTGTCGCTATGCCGTAAGTTTAAATTGCGTTTAAAACTGCCGTGCAGCTACGTCTTGCGATTTGCGCACAAAACGCAAAAAAGTGATGTTTATATGCCAAAAAATGCACATTAAACATATTATTTTGTGTTTTAGCATTTGGATTGCCACAAAGATTTTAGTTGTAACTAATTTTTATACGAGTCGTTGACTTAATATATAAAATAGTATATACTATATACGACAAAGCTATATTTGGAAACAAAACCGTATAGATAGATTGTTTTAATACCTAAACACGTTTGGCTTTTGCTGTAGAGTTGTGGCGGTGTATATATAATCAATATTTGTTTTTTTGCTATATTTTTGCGTTTTCTTTTTATGGCTTTGATTATATAAATGGAGGTCTAAGATGACCAGTATGAGTTTATTGCTATCCGCAATAGATGCTGGCGGCATTGCAGGTATTGCTATCGGCGTTGCTGTGGTCGGCATAATCATTGGCGCGGTCGTTTGCTATTTTGTATACAAGCAGTATTTGAAAAACAAAATCGACAGCGCGAAATACGAAGCGGAAAGAATTATCAATGAAGCAAATCAAGAAGCAAAGTCAATCCGTCAGGACGGTTTGATTGAAGCAAAAGAGCAGATGAACAAGATGCGTGACGAGTTCGAAAAGGAGAACAAGGAACGCAAGCAGGACTGGCAACGCACTGAAAACAGGTTGTCCCAAAAGGAAGCCGCGCTCGACAAGAAAGAGGATATAATCGATAAGAAGAGCGCAACCCTCGATAGNAAGATTGAGGAAACTGAAAAGGCTCAAAAGCAAATTGAGGAAACAAAGGAAAAGCTGAAGGCTATTGAGGAGGAGCTTGGACACTCNAAGGAAATAATGCAAAAGGAGCTTGAAAGAGTTTCCGGCATGACCAAGGAGGAGGCTTCGCAGGANCTTAAGAGNACACTTCTTGAAAGCGTAAAGAAGAGTGCTGCNCAGGACGCAAAAAATCTNATCGCAGAGGCAAAGGAAAACGCAGTGAAGGAAGCGAGAAATATCGTTTCTCAAGCGATACAGCGTTGCGCTGCGGACCATGCAACCGAAAATACCGTATCCGTCGTGGCATTGCCNAACGACGAGATGAAGGGCAGAATTATCGGTCGTATGGGTAGAAATATCAGAGCGCTTGAAAGCGCGACGGGCGTTGACCTTATCATTGACGACACTCCCGACGTAATCACGCTGTCAAGCTTTGACCCAGTAAGGCGCGAGGTNGCAAGACTTACGCTTGAGAAGCTCATCACCGACGGNCGTATTCATCCCGCTCGCATAGAGGAGATGGTTGATAAGATTAGGCGCGAGGTAGAAGCTGGCATCAAGGAAGCAGGCGAGGAAGCGGCGTTCGAGGTCGGCGTACACGGNNTGCACCCCGAGATTATCAAAACNCTCGGCAGACTTAAATACCGTACCAGCTACGGACAGAACGTTCTTAAGCACAGCATAGAGGTTGCTTCGCTTGCGTCGGTTATGGCGGCNGAGCTTGGCATAGACCCGAAGATTGCGCGCAGAGCAGGACTTTTGCACGATATCGGCAAGGCGGTTGACCACGAGCTTGAAGGCACGCATATTCAGCTNGGCGTNGATATTGCNAAGAAGTATCGNGAGAGCGGCGACGTAATTCACGCAATTGCGGCNCACCACAACGACATCGAGCCTACGACTATTGACGCAGTGATTGTTCAGGCGGCGGACGCTATATCCAGTGCAAGACCAGGTGCAAGACGTGAATCGCTTGAAAACTACGTCAAGCGTATCGANAAGCTTGAAGAGATTGCAAAATCATTTGACGGCGTTGACCAGACCTTTGCNGTTCAGGCAGGTAGAGAAATCCGCGTTATGGTCAAGCCCGAAAAGGTNAATGACGCAAAGACGGTGTTCCTTGCAAAAGAGATTGCAGAGAAGCTCGAAAACGAGTTGCAATATCCTGGACAAATCAAGGTCAACGTCATTCGCGAAGTTCGCAGTGTAGAATANGCTAANTAATTTTNGGTGANNTGTATGGAAAGCGGAATNATTAAAGACGAAAACGAAATACGTGCTATGCTGCGCGCCGCGCAGATTATAGACGACACTTACGACGCCGTACTTGAAACTATCAAGGAGGGCGACACTGAAAAGGAAATCGCAGAGTTCATTTATGACTTCGTGCTTATGCAGGGCGCAAGCGGCGTGTCGTTTGACACTATCGTAGCTTTTGGCGAGGGTTGTGCAGANATACACCATGAGCCAACTGACCGNAAGCTTGAAAAGGGTATGCTCGTCATGATTGACATGGGNGCGGTGTACGACGGCTATTGCTCGGACTTCACNCGTACGTTTGCATTCGGCGAGATAAACGAGAAGCAGCGCAAGATATACGATATAGTGTACAAGTCGCAAAAGCTCGGCGTTGAGGCTGCAAAGGTCGGCGCAGTTTGCGGNGACGTGGACAAGGCTTGNCGCGATTATATCGACAATAAGGGNTACGGNGATACGTTTATCCACACCACAGGTCACGGCGTNGGCAAGGTCGTACACGAGATGCCGCGCGTCGCAAAGAACAGCGAGGACGTGCTTGAGAGCAATATGGTTATCACAATCGAGCCTGGCATCTACCTCGAAGGNGAGATGGGCGTGCGTATTGAGGATATGGTCATTGTGGGCAGAGAGGGTGTTGTAAGCCGTCATCCCACNGAACTTATCGTGATAAACAGATGAATGCTTGCAAAGTGAGCGATACGGTGTTAGAATAATACCGACGGTGCTTTGCACGTAATATTAAAAAACTTATTTAGGAGAATACAATTATGGCACAAATTATGGCAGGCGATTTGAGAAAGGGCATCACCTTCCTCTACGACAACAAGATTATGACTATCGTGGACTTCTTGCACGTTAAGCCGGGCAAGGGCGCGGCGTTCGTNCGTACAAAGATGAAGAACGTCGTCACGGGTTCTGTTCTTGAGCAGACCTTCAACCCCACTGAAAAGTTCGAGCTTGCTCACATCGAAACAAAGACTATGGAATATCTCTACACCGATGGCGAGTTCTACTATTTCATGGATGCAGAAACTTACGAGCAAATTCCGCTCAACAAGAGCCAAGTCGAGGACGCACTCAACTTCGTAAAAGAGAATATGTCCGTCACCGTCAAGTTCTTCCAAGGCGCTGCGTTCTCCGTTGAACCGCCAAACTTTGTCGAGCTTCTCATCACTCTCTGCGAGCCCGCAGTTGCAGGCAACACCGCCACCAACTCCACCAAGCCCGCCACCGTTGAAACNGGCTACGAGCTTCAAGTTCCTATGTTTGTCAACGAGGGNGATACTATTCGTATTGATACCCGTACTGGCGAATACATGTCAAGAGTCTAAGCGCATTATTGAGCGAATAGCTTTGTCAGAGCCCCNTTGCCACCAAGTCACGTATTGCATATACGTTAGGCTTGTTGTCAATGGGGCTCTTTCGCGCTCTTCATCTCAATACTGCGCTTAGACATTCCATAGAAATAGGATAGGGGATATCAATGTTCAATCACACGAAGTGTGCGCTCTTCATCTCAATACTGCGCTTAGACCGTCCACTGTAATGGTGTAGAGTAATATAAGGTTCTAACATAGTAAAAACGCACTCTGAATAAGAGTGCGTTTTGTGTTATATAGGGATAAACTTTTTAGACTGTAATTATTATAATTCGTTGCCGTCTTTATCCAAATCTCCGTCAGTGCAGTGTATCACAAAGTCGCCTGTTCCATCTGACCAATATTCGCTTTTTAAAATTGCATTCCATTGCGCTTTTGTTCCTTGGAATGTTATACTGGTAAGTGTATAGCACTCGATAAATATATCTGACCCAATGCTTGTCACACTGCTTGGAATTGTAACACTTTTTATATTGATGCATGAGTTGAATGAATAACTTTCAATTTCTGTAATATTCTTGCCATTATATTCACTTGGAATAATCACATTTTCGCCTTCGATTGTGTCGTAACAATAGTTCGTCAGCGTGCAATAGTCATCTTTTTCTTCAAATCTAAAACCTGCTTTATATTTGACATGCGCGTAAAAAATGTCATTTTCAAATTTGGCATAGCTGTTATCGGTGAATTCCGTTCCTATTCCATTGATAAACGTTTTAGTGTTTAGAGTTGAATTAGGAAGTGCACAAGCGTACATATCATAGCAATTTCCAATGATTGGCATGCAACCTATCAAGCTATCTGCGAATTCATGATTGAGAAATGTTTCATATCCTTGAATTATTGTAAAATGACTTTGGTACAGCAAAGATGAAAACGTGTTTATTGTGTAATCATGCTCTGTTGAGAAAGTTTGGTTTGCATCTGGCACAAATGATTCAAATGGTGAAAACTCTTCTTGTTGATAAGCAAATATAAGTATATTGTCTTTTTGAGTGCAAGTATATGTATCTGTGATAATTCCTCGTTCCTCTAAGTTGACTTTATAATTTATTGCATCTTGTTCGCTGTTATAAATATTGATTGAACAGGTAGAATTAGAATATATTAAACGTATTTCCGCAAAGCAACCACTGCCATGATTTTTGCTAACACCTGTAGCTGTGCTAAGATTCTTGTCATAAATGGAACTAACTACAGTATAGCTTGAAAGATTTTCTGCACCGTAGGCAGTAAGGCGATTTATATACTCTAAAACAAGCTCCGCATTTTCTTGTGATATGGAGTTGCCGTTATTATTGTCAGAATTGTCTTGATTGTTATCACCGTCAATAGTTGTGTTATCGTCATTAGCATTGTCGTTGTCGGTTTCTCCGCAAGCGACAAGCAGCGTTGTCATACATACTACAAGCAGTAGGGCGATAATGCACAGCGATATGAGTCGCAAGTGCTGTTTCATTGTTTTGTTCATATATCCTCCTATTTGGGCAATCTGTGATTTCTTTTGTGATTGCCGTATTTCGTGTTTAGGATTGGCGCAAAGTCAACATACAAAGCAGTGATGTATCATGCTGAATGCAATGTAATTTCGCAAATAAAAAAGTGCGCCACATTCGTGACGCACACAGTAGTGCATCCGAATGTTGTCACACATCTATGTTTATTCCCGATACAGGATAATAGGACACACCAAACTGCCAAAGCATTTTGTTGTATCGGATAATAAACATATTAAGATATGTGACTTGTTTAGTTTAGCACAATAAGCAGTGTTTTGCAACAGCTCAAAAATAATTTAAGAGCTATCAAAATTTCATCCACGCGAAGCGTGTGCATTCATCCTATATCTTGATTCTGTGTATATCTTCAATTATAATGTGATAGAGAACTACAGAAGAGTCAACCACACGAAGTGTGTGCGCTTTGACATTTTGAGGAATGAGTAGTAGAATAGCGGTATGAAGAAGTTACATTGCAAATGTGAAAACTGTGGAGCCGAGGTGATTGTGGAGGCTGGTGCTGAGTGCGGCAGGTGCGAATACTGCGGAGCGGTGTACTATTTGGATAGGCAGAAGCCTGCGGAGGTTCATCACTACTTCGGGAACGTGAAAATAACGCCTGCAAGAATTGTTTTGGCTATCTCCGTTGTAGCGGTTCTTGCGGCGGCAATCGTTATACTTGCATTGTATTTTTCGGGAGTGTTCAGTGAGAAAACGCCCCCTGTTTCAAACGAGTTCAGACATGAAAAAGCATATTTGTATGAAGGCACTTACCTTGTCGGCGAGGATATGGACGAGGGCGAGTTTGTAGCATTCAAAGCTCCTGCTGAAAAACGCGGTAGGATTTTGGTGTTGACAGACCCCAATGCGAGTGCGGGTACGTCGGCGTGTTTAGCGGAATATACCTTTGCAAACAACAGCTATTTTACTGTAAAGAAGGGTATGTACGTCAAGGTTGAGGACTGCAACGTTTTCAGAGTAGGCGACAAGACCGTAGACAGCATGGCGGACGGCAGCTTTGAGGGCAACATCGTACTTCGCGGCGGCACGGATATACCTGTTGGAAATTACATACTTATCAACGATGATAAAAACATGCGCTATGCAAGTATTACGTGTGATATTGGTGGAAATGAATATAGGAAAACGATAGGCTCACGCACTCATTTGACTATAGGCGAGGGCGATTACGTTTATCTTACGCTTGGGAAGCTTTATGCAGAGAGCAATGCGCCAATGCCGATAACGGGCGAGAATGGTGAGTATCCGTTCGGGCAGTATAAGGTTGGCTTAGATATACAAGCAGGGCGTTATAGGCTGTACTCCGGCAATGCAAGTATGGTTGCATATTTTGTGCAGAACAAAGATGGATTTGCGTTTTTTGATAAGAGCGAGCAAATATCGTCGAGTACGATGAGCGGCTACGTAGACCTTGAGGACGGCGATTATATATACCTATATATGATTGAGCTTGTGCCAGTGGACGGTGAGCAATGAAGCTTATAAAGATGCAATGTCCAAATTGCGGTGCGACGTTCACCGTAACCGAAGGCAGTGAGACCGCCGTTTGCGAGTATTGCGGGACGACTGTTGCTATTCCGCGCAAGGATGCGGAAATTACAGTTGTTGAGCATCGCAAGATAAACTATAAGGCTTTTGCAATTTTCGGGGTAGTGGCGGCGATTATTATCATAGCCGCAATAGCCATTGTTTTGACGGTTGGAAAGGGCGAAAAGACGGACTCACGAGCATATAAGACGGCAGGAGTATATTTGGTTGGCGTAGATATTCCAGCAGGAGAATACGTGCTGTATCCCAACATAGGCAAGAATGACGGCGATGTTACGCCAGTGCTTGAAGTGCGTAAAACGCGTGAATCCGCTACGAATATTTCGGACTTCCTTTACCGTAAAGAATTTTATATGCGCCAGTACGTCAATCTGAATGATGGCGAATATATAGCGTTCGAGCATGCGCTTATGTACCTGCCAGAGAATATAAAGCTCAAACCGCTTGACGAAAACGGATATTCTGCGGCACAGCTAAAGGTAGGCACGGATATCCCTGCAGGCGAGTACGTGGTTGTAGGGCAGAACAAGCAGGTTCAGTATTTTAGAACAAGTAAGCCAGAAGCGGAGCTTTACAGCACTTCGGCGTTGAATTCTCCCGATATGATTTCATTTGGATACTGCGAAAACAGAGTGTATCTGCACGTTAATGACGGAGAATATCTGACATTTGCTGGTGGAAAGCTTTATAAGTCTGGTGACGCGATGGGTCCGTCGGTGGCAGAGAACGGGGCTATGCCGGCTGGGCAGTATAAGGTTGGCGATGATATAAAAAGCGGGAAATATACCGTTCATCCTGCCGAGAACAATCGGTCGCAGGCATGGGTTTGTATAAATAAAAATTCTGTAAGTACAGGCAGTCTGTCTGACTGGGATAAGGAGCATAGCGGCGGAGAAACGCTCTTGTTTTTGCGATTGAGCGATTTTGACGGTCCTGTTGATATTGATATTCCCGAGCTTGACGGTGGCGATATATACGTTATGTTTTGGTACTGCGTTGCCATTGAGAAGTAGTCATTTGAAAAAAGGTTATATTTGGCAGGCATTTTATTTCAAAAATTGACAAAACACAGTTGCGAATAGTTTAATGTTGTCTTATAATAAATATACAAATGTCAAATATTGACTTTGCACTGTGAATATGATAAATATAATATAAATATATTGTAAGGTATAAATAAGATGTCAATGTTTAATTTACTAAGCGCGACGGAGTTTTACAACGTCGGTATAATTGATAAAGAGTGGCAGGGCTTGATTGGCGTATTGCTTGCTGTCGTGCTCGGCTTTGCGATAGGCTTTGAGCGTAAGCTACGTTTCAAGGAAGCAGGCATACGTACGCATACGATAGTGTGCTTCGGCGCGGCGATAATGATGGTTGTAAGTAAATACGGCTTTGACGGGCTTGAAGCAGACGTATCGCGTGTTGCGGCTCAAATCGTTTCAGGCGTAGGCTTCCTCGGTGCGGGTATAATTATGTTCCGCGGTCAGAAGATGCACGGGCTTACGACAGCCGCAGGCGTATGGGCGACGGCGGGCATAGGTATGGCGTGCGGAGCGGGTATGTACATATTTGCGACAGGTGGCACGGTTATACTTATCTTTATTCAATGTTTGTTGCACCTGAATATCAAACCCTTCCGTGCAAAGCAACACTATAAGATAAAGATTAGCTTTATAAATACTACAAACGAGAGCTTGGTGATAAAGCAGATTTTCGAGGTGAAAAATTTCAATAGCCTCACAATTGAACGTACAGGTGACAAGTTGTTGTATCACGCGATGCTGAACACTGATAAGGAATATTCATCGCAGGTACTTAACAAGATTATGGAAACCCATACGTTCATACTGACGTTAGAGCGCTGTGATGATGTTTAAGAATAAGTCGGTTGCAATGCAACCGACTTTTACTATATCCAAAATAACAATTACACATTTAAAGTTTATAATATTGCTTGACTTACGCTTTGGATATGCGTATTGTGGTTACAGGGCGTACGCGTTTTAGTACGCCACTAAGAGGTGATAATATGGAAAAGATTGAGAGCTTCAAGGTCAATCATCTTGTGCTTGAGAAGGGACTTTACGTATCAAGGCGCGATTATAAGGACGGCTTGGCTGTGACTACGTTCGATATGCGCATGACTGCGCCAAACCGCGAGCCAGTGATGGATATGCCCGCGCTTCATACAATTGAGCACTTGTCCGCTACGTTTTTGAGAAATTGTGCGCGCAAGGACGAGGTTGTGTATTTCGGACCCATGGGATGTAGGACGGGCTGTTATCTGCTTATGTTCGGCGAGCTTGAGCCAAAGGACGTGTACGGGCTTGTAATAGAGCTTTGCGACTTCATCTTGAATTTTGTCGGCGATATCCCAGGGGCTAAGGCGGAGGAGTGCGGCAACTACCTTGAACAAAATCTCAATATGGCAAAATACTATATTGCAAGATACAAGAAGAGTTTGCAGGAAGAGAAAAATTTTGTTTATAAACAAAATTTTTAAGTGAATAGTGAAAAGTGAAGAGTGAAGAGTGAAGAGTGAAGAAGTGGAGATTTGAAGAGAATAAGTAAGATAATCCACAAACAATATCAAATAAACTCACCAAAATAAAAGTGGCACGGTGCAAAGCACTGTGCCACTTTTTTAGCGTCCTAAGCTATCTTTGAGAATTATTCCTCATCAACAGCTTCTTTCTTTTTGCCGATAACACCTTTCTTTTTGAGTACGAGAAGGGTGACGACAACAGCCGCAATTACGACTACGGGGATACATACGCCAAGCACGATTGCAAGCGTATTATCCTTTGCTTGAGCGCCAATCACTTCGAGTGCGCCAGTTTCGCGGTTGTAGTAGTAGCCCGTGAATGTGATTGTATCACCGTCGACTACAACCTTGCCGAACGTCTGAGAATCGAGAGTATGAAGTATGCTCTTATCTCCGTCAAACTTGGGAGTCACTTCATCGTTCTCCTGATAGTTGTAGAACTTTGTTCCCATTGTGCCGAGAGTGATGTAGAGTACGCCGTTTCCATCGTGGCTGAGTACGCCGTCCTTGGAGACCTTCTCCGTCATATTTCCTTCGCCATCAAGGAGGTAGGTTGAGGTATAGG
>JAAVHW010000044.1 GCA_014799525.1 Clostridiales bacterium
ATGCTTTTGATAAGTCCAAGGCTATCCTTCGTGCCTTCGAGGAAGCAGTCGTAAACCTTTACGCGTTTTATAATGCAAACGACAAGGAGAATGATGACAAGTGCAGGCAGGACGTATACGCTCATTTTGTCCTCTTGCGTGCGGTGGGCTTGATTTTGAATGATAAGCGGTTTAACATATTGTTTTTTGACGATAAACCACCGTTTATGTAATATTCCTTATCCTTTTTTGAATCCGTAAGTGAGAATACCTTGCAAAGTATTATGCCGCTTATTGTTGATATTGCCGTGGAGATTAAGGTTGGCAAAAATATGGACGACGCGTCCGAACTGCCTGCTGTTGCGCGTATTGCAATGACCGTAGCAGGTATGAGCTGTATGGACGTAGCGTTGATGATAAGCAGCAGTATCATATTAGAGCTTGCAAGCGTTTGCCCCTCAAGTGACATCGATTGCATTGCCTTTATTCCTGCTGGCGTCGCCACTCCGCCCATGCCGAGCATGTTTGCGGCAAGATTTATGGAAATCCAGCCGTAGGTTTCATCGCTTTCCTTTTTGAATAACCGCTTGATAAGAGGGCGCAATAGCTTGGATAGCTTTTTGTCGAGCGCGGTTGCCTGCATCATTTTGAGTACGGAAAGCCATACGGCGTATATCGCCGCGAGCTTGAATATAAGCGTGATAGCATTCATCACACCTTGCAGCATAGTCGGAAATGCAGTCGCGGGAGAAGCGATTGTCAGCATCACTATGGATATGAGCGTGAGCGCGGTGAACACGATATTCATAGCAAAAGTATATTTTTTGCCATTCTGAAATATACGTGTGAATCGCTTGGTAAATAAATTACAAATATATCAAATTGTTAAATTGATTTTGTCAAAATCAAAACAGTCCTTCAAATATATCGTTAGGTGTTATATCAAATAGTTTACATAAATATATAATCTTCTCGTAATCAAGCTGAATTTCTCCGCTCTCGTACTTGCTGTAATCGGGCTGATATTTTTTCAAAAGTGAAGCAACCTCTTTTTGCGTTATGCCTTTTGCTTTGCGGGCTTGCTTAATGTTTGCGCCGACTACTTTTCCGAGTGAGTTTTTATCCATACAGATAATATAGGAAAAAACACCATAATTATCTTGACTTATAGGAATTTTTCCTATATTATTCCTGTGAAGTCCACGAATGAGGAGATGTTAAAATGGTACTTATAGGCTTAATTCCAGTATTGATTATGGCTGGCGTTGCTATTCTTTTATTTTGTTTGTACAAGCTTATAACAAGAAATGATATTGTATGTCATAGTCTATGTGCAATTACTGCTATGGTCGGAATAATACTTTGTTATACGGTGTGCAAGGATAATTTGCGCGATAATTTATTGATTTCGGGAATTTGCGCATTTTTATGGGCTGTTTTTACTTTTAATGGTACCGAAAGCGAAGTAACCATAACAGAATATATGGGTGGTTGGTATCATGTTGTTGAAGAGTCTGGATTGTCAATAAAATGTTCCATAGTATTTGGATGCGTTGGGGCTACCTGTCTTCTTTCTTGGCTTTTTTCTCCATGGGGTGCAGGTGTGATATTGGGATTGAAAATGGCGTTTAACTTGGTTACACTCATTGTTGGCATAGTGAATCTGATAAAAGAACGATATTGAGTTGTTAAAAAAAGTAAGACAGTAAAAGCATTGCCAAACTGCAATGCTTTTTTGCTATAAGCTTTTTGTGTTTTTATTGCCAACTTCGAATTTTAATTGTATAATAATTAAACTTAATAGATATATGCATATAGTGTGAGGTAACTATGGAAAAGCAGAAATTTTATCTTACAACCGCTATCACGTATACGTCGGGTAAGCCGCATATTGGCAATACCTACGAGATTGTGCTTGCAGACCTTATCGCAAGAGCGAAGCGTATGCAGGGCTATGACGTGTATTTTATGACTGGTACGGACGAGCATGGCGAGAAGATTGAGCTGAAGGCGAAGGCGGCAAACAAGTCTCCAAAGCAGTTTGTTGACGAGGTTGCGGCTCAAGTCAAGAGCATATGGGATATGATGGGCGCGACATACGACAAGTTTATGCGCACCACCGACGCCGACCATGAGGCGCAGGTTCAGAAGATATTTGAAAAGCTTTACAAGCAGGGCGATATATACAAGGGTTCGTACAAGGGACACTATTGTACGCCGTGCGAATCATTCTGGACGGACAGTCAGCTCAAGGACGGCAAATGCCCCGACTGCGGTCGCGAGGTGCAGATGGCAGAGGAAGAGGCATACTTCTTTGCTATGAGCAAGTATAGCGACAAGCTGCAAGCGTACTATGACGAGCATCCCGAGTTTATCACTCCCGTATCCCGTAAGAATGAGATGGTCAACAACTTTTTGAAGCCAGGCTTGCAGGATTTGTGCGTGTCGCGTACGTCCTTCACTTGGGGCGTTCCCGTATCGTTTGACCCTAAGCATGTTGTGTACGTGTGGCTTGACGCACTCACCAACTATATCACAGGCGTAGGCTATGACTGCGACGGAAATGGCAGCGAGCTGTATAATAAGGAATGGCCTGCCGACCTGCACATCATAGGCAAGGATATCGTGCGCTTCCACGTCATATACTGGCCGATATTCCTTATGGCGCTTGGCGTTCCGCTTCCAAAGCAGGTATACGGACATCCGTGGCTTTTGCAGGACGGCGGCAAGATGTCAAAGTCAAAGGGCAACGTCATTTATGCGGACGACCTTGTAAACGAGTTCGGCGTGGATGCGGTGAGATATTATCTGCTCGGACAAATGCCGTTTGAAAATGACGGAACGATAAGCTGGGATTCGGTTATAGACGTGATAAACAGCGAGCTTGTCAACGTGTATGGCAACCTTGTACAGCGCACGGTCGCTATGAGCAACAAGTATTTCGGCGGCGAGGTGCGCGATATGGGCGTTTGCGAGCCTGTCGATGAGGAGCTTAAGAGCGTAGTATGTGGCTTAAAGAAGCGCGTATTTGAAAATATAGACAGCTTCCACGTTGCGGACGCGCTTGGCGAGATTGTGAGCGTGGTACGCCGCGCAAACAAGTATATCGATGAAACCGTGCCTTGGATACTCGCAAAGGACGAGAGCAAGAAAGATAGACTCCACACCGTGCTTTACAACCTCACGGAAACTATCGTGATATGCTCAAGCCTGCTTGAACCGTTTATGCCAACCACGGCAAAGCGCGCGGTTGAGAGCTGCGGAGCTACGCTTAGAGCGTATGAGGATTTGGATAAGTTCGGCTTGCTTGGCGAGGTCAAGGTTGAGAGCAATCCTGCACACCTCTTTGCAAGGCTGGATGCGGACAAGGTAAAGGCGAGCCTCATTCAGAAGGGTATCATCTCAAAGCAGGACGAGGCAGAGCAAGCTCCTGCAAGCGTAAAGCAAGAAAAGAAGGAAGATAAAAAAGAGGAAAAGAAAGTGGAAAACATTGTTGATATAAACGAGATTACCATTGACGATTTTGCAAAGGTTCAACTGCGTGTTGGCGAGATTATCTCAGCTGAAAAGGTGGAGAAAGCGGATAAGCTCCTCAAATTCTCCGTAAAGATTGGCGAGGAAGTGCGCACGATAGTCAGCGGCATTGCAAAGTTCTATACTCCCGAGGAAATGCTCGGCAAGCGCGTTGTCGTGGTGTACAACCTGAAGCCCGCAAAGCTTCGCGGCATAGAGAGTCAAGGTATGCTGCTATGCGCCTGCGAACAGACTGCGGATGGCGAAAAGGTCGTGCTTGTCGCGCCCGAAAAGCCCGTATCAAGCGGTAGCACGGTGAGATAACAAAAGGGATTTAGACGGCTAAGTCAAACGGTAGGCTTAGTAAACCAGTAAGGAATTCGGAGAGTAAGGAATATCATATGATTATAGATACTCATTGCCACTTGAATGATGAAAAGCTTTTGCCAATGGCGGACGAGATTGTAAACGGCTTTTCCTCGCACGGCATAGAAAGCGCGATTTGCGTGGGCTACGATATGCCATCAAGCGAGGTTGCCGTTCAGCTTGCCGACAAGCACGACAATTTGTACGCCGCGATAGGCATACATCCCCATGACGCGACTACGGCGGACTACGATAAGTATGAGAGGCTCGCATCGCTGTCGTCATCAAAGAAAGTTGTGGCGATTGGCGAGATTGGCTTGGACTATCACTATGATTTGAGTCCACGCGCCATACAGAAGGGTGCGTTCAGAGAGCAGATAGAGCTTGCCGATACGCTTGGACTTCCAATAGTCCTGCACGTGCGTGAGGCGTACGAGGACGCAAAGCAGATTCTGTTTGAAAGCAGGAGATATTTGAACAACGGCTTGCTGTTGCACTGCTATTCGGGCTCAAGCGAGTTTGTGAAAATATTCGGCTCGCTTGACGCATACTTCGCATTTGGCGGCGCAATTACGTTCAACAACGCAAAGCACAATCTTGAGGCAATGAAAGCCGTTCCGCTTGACAGATTGCTGTCAATCTTGAGGCAATGAAAGCCGTTCCGCTTGACAGATTGCTGTTTGAAACGGACTGTCCGTACATGACTCCCGTTCCGCACCGTGGCAAGACCAATGTGCCAGAGTACGTAAATCTTGTTGCAGACAAGGCGGCGGAGGTGCTGAATATCAACCGCAAGGAGCTTGAAGAGATAACGACAAACAATGCAAAACGCCTGTTTACGCGCATAAATTGACAGATAAACCGCTTGTTTTGCAAAAACGATTATAAAACGAATAGATGCTATGGAAAATACATACGTATATGAATTTGGCGATAGCCTGTATTTCAATCTGACAAACCGCTGCCCGAACAACTGCGAGTTTTGCTTGCGTAGATTTAAAGAGGGCGTTAGCGGCAATAGGCTGTGGCTTACAAAGGAGCCAACCTTTGAAGAAATTGAGCGCGACCTCTCAAGGTTTACGCTTTCAAAATATAGAGAGGCTGTGTTCTGCGGCTTTGGCGAACCTACCTGCAATCTTGAAATGCTTTTGATGGTTGCAAAGTATCTAAAAGAGAAGGGTTGCAAGACAAGGCTTAACACCAACGGACTTGGGAATCTCGTAAACGAGGGGCAGGACGTGGCAAAGCTTATTGCGCCGTATATTGATTTTGTGTCTATTTCGCTGAACGCGTCAACGGCAGAGGGGTACGATAGGATTTGCCATAGCAGATTTGGCAAGGAAGCGTTCGGCGCAATGTTGCAGTTTGCAAGGGACTGCGTAGCGGCAGGCATAGATACGACTATGAGCGTTGTTGACATTATCGGTCGCGACGAGATTGAGGCGTGCGAAAAGGTTGTAAATAGCACAGGCGCAAAGCTTCGCGTGCGTGCAACGATTGATGAAAATACGGAGTATTGATGCTTCCAATTGCTGTACATAGTGAAAAATATTATGTAAAGTAAAACGGAAGTCAGGCTTTTGCCAAGAACTTCCGTTTTCATTTGTACTTTGGATTTTGTCTTTGGTACAGTTGTAGTTTGTGCTATGTCGCGCAGGATATACAGGAAAAATTTGGAAGCTATTTGAAGCGGCTATACGGTGGCTTCTATAAGAAAAGAGTCAAAAGCCGAAGGCTTCAGAAGAGTAAGGCACAATAAGAAAGATAGGTGAAAAATGGATACGCCAAACTTGAAAAATATAATCACAGATACGGGCTTTAAGTTCAACAAAGCGCTTGGGCAGAATTTTATATCCGACAAAAACCTGCTCGACGCAATCGTTGCGGACAGCGGCGTGACGGCTGACGACGTCGTTGTCGAGATTGGCACTGGCGGTGGAACGCTTACGCGCGCACTCGCTGCGGTTGCAAAAAAGGTTATCTCCTTCGAAGTTGACAAAAACGTACAAAAGGTGCTTGAAATATCCTTGCAGGGCGTTGACAATGTGGAGGTTATCTTCCGCGATATACTGCACATGTCCGATGACGAGGTTCGCGCGGCGGCAGGGGATAGCTTCAAGGTGGTTGCAAATCTGCCGTACTATATCACAACGCCGCTTGTAATGCGCTTTTTGGAGAGCGAGCTTGACGTAAAGAGCCTTACGGTTATGGTTCAGCAGGAAGTGGCGGATAGGTTTGTTGCAAAGCCAAATACTGCCGACTACGCAGCAATCACGCTTGCAATAGAAACCTGCGGCGAAGCCTGCATAACGCGCAAGGTAAACCGCAAGATGTTCTATCCCGTGCCAAACGTGGATAGCGCGGTGGTGCGTATCGACGTTGACAGAAATAAGCTTGCAGGCGAGAACGTGGGCGAGCTTCGCAAGCTCATACGCGCCGCATTCGCCATGCGCCGCAAAACGCTCGCCAACAACATAAGCGTAGCCTTTGGCATAGACAAGCAAACAGCCACAGAAAAGATTGTTGCCGCAGGCTTTGCACCGCTCGTCAGAGGCGAGGTATTGTCCTTGAACGATTACATTGCTTTATCGCGTATTTTGTGTGCCGATTGACATATTCTTGCATTGCCTCTTGTATTCGCGCGCGAGATATGATATTATTTAGATAATTTAATACTTTGGAGTATAATTATGGAACAGCACGAGATTTTGAAGCAGACCGTTCTTTTGAACGATGAGGGCAATATCGCCGAACCTGGCTTTGCGAAAAAGATGCTTTACACCTATAATCGCGAGAACATCAAGGCGAATAAGATGCGCCTTAAAGAGTGGGACTATTATTATATCAGCAACAAGGAGTATGCGCTCTGCCTTACGATAAGCGATATGGGCTTTGTTGGCGCACTTAGCCTTACCGTTATGGACTTTGTCACGCCCGCGCAGTTTACAAACTCCGCAATATGCCTCTTCCCTATGGGCAAGTTCAAAATGCCGCTTACAAGCGAGAAGGGCGACTGCGAGTGGAAGATTGGCAAGGTTGAGATGAAGTTTACAAACGACGGCAAAACTCGCCACCTTACGGGT
>JAAVHW010000045.1 GCA_014799525.1 Clostridiales bacterium
GAATGCCGTACTCATCATTGCAATGCTCAACGTGATGTTCAACCGAGCGGCGATTCTTTACGAATATGAAATCTATCAGATATCCAAAGAATAAGCCAAGTGCAAACTTAAGCGCGAGAATTGGCAGTATATGAAGAGCTTTGTCGGGATAGCTCAAAAATATTGGCAGCGCTTCGTCTGACGTTGCAAGAAATACACCTATAAGCGTGCCGACGGTGATATGGTGCTTTTTGTATAGGTCTGTTGCAACTACAGAAAAGCCGCATTGCGGTAATAGGGAAATACTCACGCCGATAAGCGGCGCAAGTCTGCCGTTCAGTCTTATCTTTTTTGCTAAGTACGGCTCTATCGCGGCAATGATAAAAGTGAATAGCGCGACAACCGCAAGAATTTTCAGACTGTCTAAAATAGCGTCAACAAATACTTCTGCCATATATCTTCTATTGTGGATAATTATAGCTCAATAAAACAAAAAGTACAAATAAAATTTATTAAGGGGTGAGGGCTGTTTTCTTTGGAGTAACAACCAATAAAAAAACCCCACCCCAAAGGTGGAGTTTTAATTTGTTTGTTTAATAAACTTAGTTGCTCTTTCTTGCGTTTCTTATTGCCTTTCTTACAAGCTCATAGAAAACGAGGAATGCACCGACTGCGATTGCGATTGCACCGATAACAATAAACAGGTTTGCAACACCGCAGTATTGAAGGATAAGAAGAATTCCTATTACAAGCAGGAGCAGGGGAGCAATCAGAGAAAGTATAATCTTTGACGCACCAGCTTTGCTGTTTTTGATTATTGACATAATCAAAAGATAGAGACCGTAAGCAAGGATAGCAATTCCAAGGATAAGAATCAAATATTGCAGAACTACGTTGCCGCAAACAATAATAATTACACCAAGAACCAACTCAATAATGCCTACAATCCAGTTTTTGTCAAACAGCTCAACCGCACCGAGAACAATAAGTATTGCGCCGAGGATTGTGAACAAAATATTCATCATTGATTGTGCACCCATAATGAAGAAGATGCCAAGCACAATGAACATCAGTCCGAGAAATGAATTGTTTGACAGGTTGCTAACAGTTTTTACTTTTACTTGTTTTGCCATAATATGCCTCACAATTTATTCGGAAAAGATTCCGTTTATTTATTAGTTATACTACATTCAGCATTATAATATTATAAATGTGTAATGTCAAACAAAAATGTGTATCAAGGATTTATCTAAAAATTTTAAATAAACTTAATTTTCTTTTTTGTGATTTAATGAGATATGCAGTTTTATTTTGCAAATCGACCGCTTCGCGGATAATAAAATTGTTATTAGTGTAAAATCAATGGATAATATATTGAAATTGTGACAGTAAACTGTCGATTGTGATAAAATACAACATACACCGTGCTACATAGAATATCAATAATACACAAATTTAAACAATTATTATATATAACAATTTGCTTGTTTTAAGATTGAAAATGTGATATTGTATTACTAACATAAATTTGAGGTGTGAAGTGAAAATAGTTTCTTGCTAAATCCTATATCATAAGCGGTGTGTGATTTGCGCGCTTTTGCTTATGCGGTTGCAAGAAAGTTTAATCAGTCAATCACTCAAACGTATGTAAAATATTATTGAGCAATTTTGAGTTATGAGATGACTTTCTCATAGCTCTTTTTTATTGCTAAGGAGGCAGTATATATGTCAATTATTAAAGTGGAAAACCTTACGTTTTCATATCCGTCGAGCAATGATAACATATTCGAAAATGTCAGTTTTCAAATTGATACAGATTGGAAGCTTGGCTTTGTAGGAAGAAATGGAAGAGGCAAAACGACTTTTCTAAATTTATTGCAGGATAAATACGAATATAGCGGAAGAATTGTTTCATCCGTTCAGTTTGACTATTTTCCGTATTTTGTAAGGGATAAAAGCAACTTAACAGAGGACGTTCTGAAAGAGGTTTGTCCGATGGCAGAGGAGTGGCAGCTTATGCGCGAGCTATCATATCTTGATGTGAATTGCGAGTGCTTATATAGACCGTTCAACACCTTATCCAATGGGGAACAAACAAAGGTTTTGCTTGCGGCACTATTTCTGAACGAGGGGCATTTTTTGCTGATAGACGAGCCAACAAACCATTTAGATACGCAGGCACGAGAATTGCTCTCCGCTTATTTACGTAAGAAAAAGAGTTTTATTTTAATATCTCACGATAGGTGCTTTTTGGACGGATGCGTAGACCACATTCTATCGCTTAACCGTGCAAATATCGAAGTGCAAAGCGGCAATTTCACATCGTTTATGACGAATTTTGAACGACAACAGGAATTTGAACGCAAGCAGAACAACCGCCTTCAAGCAGATATTCATCGCTTGCAAGAAACGGCAGGGCGTACCACAAATTGGGCAAATGCCGTAGAAGCGTCAAAAATTGGTGCGGCAGATAAAGGTTATGTAGGGCACAAGTCAGCAAAGATGATGAAGCGCGCAAAGGTTGTAGAAGCGCGACAGCAAAAAGAAATAGAGCAAAAATCGCAACTGCTTAAAAATGTTGAGAAAGAAATCAGTCTGAAAATTTTGCCACTCACTTACCGTTCTGAACGGCTTGCAACTTTTTCTTCGGTCGTACCATGTTATGACGGCAAAGGCGTTTGCTCGCCTGTAACTTTTGAGATAAAGCGTGGTGAGCGAATCGCGCTCGAAGGTAAAAACGGAAGCGGAAAAAGCAGTTTGTTAAAACTGCTGTGCGGGCGACCAATAGAGCATTTAGGAGTGGTGAATGTAGGCACAAATCTGACAGTATCATACGTTCCGCAAGACACGTCGAATCTGCATGGCACGCTCACTGACTTTGCCATTTCGCATGGTATAGATGAAAGCTTGTTTAAATCCGTTCTTCATAAAATGGGATTTGACAAACGACAATATGAAAAAGATATGGCTGATTTTTCGGACGGTCAAAAGAAAAAGACATTAATTGCTAAAAGCCTTTGCGAGCAAGCACATCTATACGTTTGGGACGAGCCATTGAATTTTATTGATATATATTCGCGCATTCAAATAGAAAATTTATTGAATGAGTTTCAACCTACAATGATTTTTGTAGAACACGATAAAGCTTTTCAAAATAAGATTGCGACAAGTATTATCAAAATATAAAATTAAGCTTTTAAACAAAAACAGGAATTTAGCGAAAATAAAATAAAGACTTATTCGATATGCAAATAAGGAAGTGTTTTGATTGATTATATGTCGCAAAGCGAGCGCGGTGTGAAACACCGCAAGGGGGCAGTCCATTAAAAGCTAAACAAAAAAACGCACGAAGTGCGTACAGCAAGCAAATGATTGTGCGAAACAGTGCTATTGTTTACAATGAAGGAATGAGTTGATAGCAGTCAATCATTTGCGCGGTAGAAGTGAGAAAAAGCATGTGACATCTGCGTGCTTTTATTGTCAAACATATTGGATAATGATGTTATAAGAAAAAAAATAAAAGCACGTCTTGTCAACGTGCTTTTTCGAACTGGCGCCTGTCTGCGGACTCGTAGCGAGCTTGCGAGCGTAATAGCGAAGCGTCAGCCCCGTGAAGTAGCGGAGCAGGCGGATGTATCCGCAAAAAACTGCGGAGCGTCCACTTCGGAAGAAGTGTCGGCTCGCAAGGCGAGCGCGGTGTGAAACACCGCAAGGGGTTGAGTCCTAATAATATACAAAAAAGCACGACTATTGTCGTGCTTCATGGCGCCTGTTGAGGGACTCGAACCCCCGACACTTCGGTTAACAGCCGAATGCTCTACCGACTGAGCTAAACAGGCAAACGCAATTTAATGCTTACTTATAATAATATTATATGTTGCCTTTGTCAAGAATTTTCACGTAGATTGCCATATTTTTTGTTTTTGCTATCCAAGTCAAAGTATTGCATAACGCCGTGCATAAACTTTTGGGCGGCATGGTTGATTTTTTGCTTGATTTGTGTGGATTATAGAGGTTTTCGAGCCAAATTAGCGTTTTAGCTTTTGCATAATAGTGAATAAAAATATGCTGATAGCTTGCTATTTTGCATAATTATACCAAAACCCTGCAAAAATTTGTTGACAACACGGCAACTCTATAATAAGATATTGTAAATTTATATAGTTTGTATCTATATATTATTGAATTTTGGTTGATGATATTTGCTATATAAATTGGTGGCAATCTGCGCAATTTAATTTAGAGGAGATATTTATGAAGAAGAGGAGTTTTGTTATTCTTTTATGCCTCGTACTCGTTGCTGTGTTGACGTTGACTCTTGTCGCTTGCGATAAAGATAAGACGTATACGGTGACGTTCGAGGGAGAGGGTATTGAAGCGTTCACTCAAACCGTAAAGGAGGGCGATAAGGCGCAAAAGCCTGCCGCCGACCCGACGTTGACTGGTTATACGTTTGATAACTGGTACAATATAGGGGGGGGGGTATTTGATTTCGATTCCCCAATCTCGGAGGACACGAAGATTACGGCGAAGTGGACGGCGAACACGTACACGGTTACGCTTGACGTAAACGGCGGCGAAGCGCTTGCGAATACGACGAAGAGCGTTACGTTTGGACAGGCGTTCGAATTGGGCGCGACATCTAAAACAGATTTCTTGTTTGGCGGCTGGATGCTCGCGGACGGAACTGTGCTTACAAACGAAGCGGGTGTATCAACCGATGTATGGAACATTGCCGAGGATACAACGCTTAAAGCAAAGTGGACGAATGCAACCAAAATTACAAAGGACGGCTTTCAGTACACAGCGCAGGACGACGGTACGTGGTCGGTATCCGCAATATTTGGTGCGGCATATGGCGTAAAGGAAGAAATACCTGCACAGGTAGAGGGTAAAGCTGTTACGGTCGTAGGCTCAATGCAGTATTTTGACGCACCTGAAATCGTGATACCTGCGAGTGTAAATAAAATTTCGGCAAGCGCGTTTGCAAACAATCAGTTTGTTGAAGTTGTAGATTTGTCCGCATTTGGCGGCACAATTGGAAACCGCGCATTTGCAAATAGCAAGATAAAGATAATCGACCTTGGCGGCACGACTGAAATTGGCAGCTCCGCATTTGAGAATTCACAGCTTTCAATCGTTGTGATTCCTGCAAGCGTAAAGAGTCTTGGCGACAATGCGCTTAAGAGCAATTCAATTATTGAAATTGCGTTTGCAGGCAATTTCCCGACGCTTGGCAACAAGGTGTTTGGCGACGGCGCGCGCGAAGAGGACAACGAGCTTAATATTGCCGCTTCAAATGGCGCGTGGGAAAAGCTTATAGAAAATACTCAGGCATGGCAGAACGACGAAGATTATGTCGGCGCAGTTGCCGAGGCAACGGGCTTACTTAGGAACGTAACGGTTTATCTCTATCAATACACCGAAGAGGAGATGGAGTATAAGCTCAACAAGTACGGCACGTTCAAAAACGCTGACGGTTCGATATTGTTGTACAAGGGCATAATCGACAACGTAGCGTTCTATTTCCCTGCAACAAACTCCGTAGAAAGAGTCCAGTTGTATGCGGATACTCACGCCTACAGGTATCTTGAAACGGGTACGGAAACGTATTTGCTTAACTATGAAAACAAGACCATATTTCTTCTTGAAGAAAACGAGAAGGGCGAAACCATCCATAATGGCGTACTGTACGACTATATTGGAGAGGAGCTCTCATACATTGTACCGAGTGATATTACGGAAATTGCTGGTGGCGCAGGTATGTTCAATTACAGCACGAGATTCCTCGTTATCGGCGACAACGTGACAAAGGTTGGCGACTTTGCGTTTGCAAACGGCAGACTGTTTGGTGTGCGCTTTGGCAAGAACGTCGAGTCTATCGGTGCATATGCTTTCTTTGGTCAGGACTATTTGATTGAGTTGACGTTTGAGGGCGAAAATCCTCCGACAATCGGCGAAGCTGCATTCTGCTATATTGTTGGCGGCGGTTATGCTCCGAGTATTGTTGTCAATGAGATGACAAAAAATCTTGGAGTCAAGCCGTATATCTTCACTCCGTACAGCTCGTGGGATGACAAACAGAACGAGTACGTTGACGCGTTCGCTAAGAGCCTTGAAAGCATAAGCGATTTGCTTGTTAAGGTCGGTAACGTCGGTGACGCCGAAGAGGATTTTGAAACGATAGCCTATTCAAAGTCTTCCGACTTCAAGCAGCTCAGCACTTCATCTGGTTCAAGCGCAGGCACTCAAAACAAAACGCCGTACGGTACGATTATAATGAGCGGAACTGAGCAAGGCGGTGCTGGCTATACTGTCATCGAGTTTGACGAGGAAAGCGGATTTAGCGGCGTTGGCTATGCGTATTACAGCACAGTAAACGGCTATGCAACCTACAATTTCTATAACACGCCGAAGAAGATACAAGTTTTCTACGGAGTTGACGAACAAACGGGCTATATACAAAGCTTTGTCATCTACGGCATATTTACCGACAGCGACAACTTCTCGCTCCGCGGCGCAGAGGCTGGCGCGTTCGGCGAGCAGAACGGCGGTATATTCTCATTCGACGGATATGGAAACTATTCCTATTATGATGAGAATGGCGCAACGGCAACAGGCACGTATTCTGTAAATGGCGCGACAATTACGCTTGCGGGCGGCATGAGCGGCAACGTTACGTTTGATAAGGACGCAAAGACTATAACGTTCAATGACAAGGTTTTGACCTCACTCGGCGAAGAGGCTGGCGTTTATTACGACCTCGGAATGGGCGCAAAGATTGAGCTTGACGGAAAGGCGTACGAGGACGAGGAAAGCGGTGTTTATTATAGCGGCAAGCTGAAGCTTGAGTACAACGGCAAAACGGTTGAGACGGGCTATGTTCTTGACGGAACAAACCTCAAGTTTATGCTGAACGATGAGGAAAAGTCATTCACGTACAGCAAAACCAGCGAATCGATTATAAGCGGATATTATGGCTATTATACCGAGTCTCTGAATTTTAAGGTTGTCGATGCAGGCTTGAACGGCACGTTTGAAAATGGCGATATAAGCATAACGATTGACGGCTACTATACGTTGACTCTCGTTGATGGTGGCGATGTCCAAAATGGCAGATATATGCATTTTGCAGGCACAAACAACATTCTCTTCTTTGTTGATGACGAGTATGCAATCGTATATCTCGATGTTGAGAACAACACGTTTGAGCTTGCAACGGCGGCGGAAGCTGGCAAGTGGTATACCACAAGCGGCGCAACGTACGCGCTGTATCTTGACGGTCAAGGTCACTCCATTTATGACAACGGCGGCTTCGATTACGGCACGTATACGTATGATGCGAATACAAATGCATTCAACATCAATCTGAAGGGTATGGCTACCGACAAGGACGGCTCGCTTGACATCGAAAAGGGTTATGGCACAATGGTGTTTGATTACTANGGANCAAACTANGTNGCACTCAGCAGAGAGCAGTTCAGAATGTTCCAAGGCGCATACNGCACNNCCAACTATATAAGCGCATCGGGATATGCGTATTATCTTGAGGACGGCAAAGTCCAATCCACCTCGCTTTCATATTCCGTGTATGTTCTTGACGGNGTGCTTGTGATNAGCAAGTATGGAGAAATGCCGCAATTCATAACCTATGAGGGTGAGTTTGAAGTCGGTTTCACGTTTACACATACTGCAAAGATAAATGGCAGTGACGTGCAGGTAGATTTCACAGTGGCNTTAAACGGCACGGCAATGTANCTTTCGGCAAGTGCAAACAGNNTGTATGCAGAGGTTTTGACGTTCAATAAAGAGGACGACAGCAACAGTCCATACACGGTGTACTGGCTTGATGATGAAAAAACCTGCGTTGGTATAACGTATTTCAGCTATGGCAGCATTTCCGATTTCGTNAACGGTGAAGTGACTTGGAATGCAGAACACACCGCATTNACGATTACGATTGTCAAGGAGTGGAGCTCAACGATTGACACACACGTCTACACNGTTGAGTTTAANGCGGACGGCAGCGTAAAGAATATCACGCACGACGTAACGGAAGTGCCGAAGGAGTAATCGTCCAGNAGGTAAAAACCTAAAACAAAATTTTAAGCGAGGGCATTTGCCCTCGCTTGTTTTGTTGTTNTGNTACAAACGATTTTTGTTGNTATTTTGCAAAATAAGCAATTTATCTATCNCAAAAAGCNGTTTAAACCANCATTCTTGTATGTAAACGCTTTCCGTAAACACAATGCTTGGAGTCAATCTGCAAAATCTTTTCAAAGCCGAGTCGCTCGCAGAATGCCGAAACGGAATCGCTTTCAGATATCGTATACATTCCGTCTATTCCCATAGCGTACAGGTGTTCGGTCAGTCGCTCAACGAGAGCCTTTCCTCTGCCTTTGCCGCGGAANGAGGGCAGTACGTTGATTGTAAAGCGTGCCGAATACCCATGCGGAATGTTTTCCGATTGNTTAAANACNTTCTTTTGCTCGGCATACATTTTGTAATTTGAGCGGCGAAGCTGAGTGATATAGCTTGGAAACACGTTGTTAAACCGCTCGCGGTTTACGGAGCAAAGGATATAGCCGACGGGNTTATCAAACTCGTCGGCTACTACAAAACCGTTTTCAGGTTCTAAGTCAATGTAATAATCACAGCGTACCGCGCAAACGGCGCTCATTGCATCGTCGGGCATATCCGAGTGTGCCAGATAGCGCACCGCTTTNGCGTCTGCAGTGGTGTATCTGCGTACCATAGCGNGTATTATTCTCCGTCCGTTCCGTCAGAATCGCCCGTTCCATCCGTTCCATCAGTTCCGTCCGTTCCGTCCGTTCCGTCAGTTCCGTCCGTTCCGTCGGGAACTTCAGGCTCGGTTGGCTCGGGAGTCTCTGTTGAGGGAAGCGATTTGTAGCCGTAGAGCTTGAGCATATCCACNTACAGCGTTTGCTTTTCCTCGTCCCATGCAAGGCTCCTAAACAGGTTTGCAATGGGGATATCACGCAGTATCGCCTTGACGGACTTATCCATGCCGTCAATTTCCGACCACTCAATCAAGTCGCCGACGGACATCTCCGTGAGTATCTTTTTGAATGCGCTATCAAGCTCGGTTATCTTCGCGGTGCGGATAAGCTCNCTGTCAAACAGGCTGCCGCTTTCCGCTTCAATGATATCGCCGACGGTTGCATTTTCTATGACCTTGCTCATGTTTCCAATCGTACCCTTTGCAAGCAAACGAATGACTGCCGCACTCTTTTTCATCTTGAAGTTTACGCCCTTAGCGTTTGCAAATGCGCAGGTCATTTCGCCCGTTTCGCCGTCGGAGTAGTAGGTTTCTGCGGCGGAAGCGATATAGCCAATCTTTTCCACATAGCGGTCAAGCCCNCTGTGTTCTGCAGCGTCATAGCCCACNAACTGTCCGCCTACGTATACGAACGTGCCGCTTGGGTCTTTTACGTATATCGTTTCGCACTGTCTGCGCGAGTAGCGAAGTGCGCCTTCNGCCTCCTCGATAGACAGGTCGTCAAGNGCGATTATAAGCGGTGCGGTGCTGTTTGCCTGCTTTGTTCTTCTCATAAAGTAGGGCAAATCCGCAAAAGCCGCAATATCTACGNTTATCGTCCTTTCGCCAAGCTCCGTCTTTACGGTGACCTTGTTGCTTACAGGGATATATCCAAACACGGGGTCTTTGATGTAGACGTGGTCCTTCGCGCCGTCCTTAGAGGAGTAGACGGTTGTGCCCTTCAATCCCATGCTGCCGCTTGGTGAGGTAATCTTGCAGTACACGTTTGCAAGGTTCTGATGCTTTGCCGCAATAAGATAGTTGCAAAGCGCGGTGTCGTGGTGATAGTTTTCAACCTTCGTTGCGTCCGTGCCGTCGTAGTAGTAGAGGTTTCCAACCGCCATATTCGCCGATTGAACGGTTGCGCTAAGCTCTGTGAACTTCTTAAACTCGTATCTTATCTGNTGAGCTTGATAGTTGGGCTTATGTGAATCGTCAAGCACGGAATAGGTGTAGTCGTTCAAGGTNTAATCGCCAAAGCTGTCCAAAACGTAGACGTACTTCTTGCCGTCAATTTCCTCGCTCACCGCGCCGCTGTTTTCATAGCCGTATTCGATAAAATAGCTTGCGTTCGCGTCGTATTCGGGCGAGATAACCTCTATGGCATGCTGTGCATAGATGTCGATAAGCTCCGACACCATCATATCGTCCATAGCCGCTTCCATAGCGGGGGCGAGGTTGTCAACCTTTACAAACGCGAGCTTTTTGAGTATGCTCGAGCTTTCACCCGATGACGTAACGCGATAGTACGTCATATCGGGATGCGAGGTGCGGAATTCCTCATCAGCGATGAGGTATACGTCAATCTCGCTGTCATAGTAGAAGTAGCGCTCCGTCTTGTGGTTGTTGATATAGTTTGTGTCCGCAACTGCGTATATATCGCCATTTATCTGCATTACGTCCGCAAGCGAGAGGTCGCTGAACGCCTCCGAGAAGCCGCCGATAGTCGCGCCTGCAAAGCGCTGTAAAAGCGCGGACGAAGCGTTTTCTACACGATTGCGGATATATCTCGTCATGCCTTGATGAAGGGCAGGGTTGTATGGAGTGTAGTAGCCCTCATCCTCGATATATACGTATTTGCCGTTTGCGCTTTCAACGTATTCGTCGGATACGATATCGAGTATATCGCCGAGCGAGAGTTCGTTGATATCTGCGCCGATAGTGTTAAGCGTGCTGTTTTTGAGGGACACGACGAGCTTTGACGTGTTTTCGTCAATCGTTACGATATCGCCTATTGTGAGCTTTGAAAGCATATCGTCCGCATTTGCAAGGTCTGCAAGCGACATATATGCCACCGTTTGCAGGATGTGCGAGGATTCGCCCTCGTTTATGCGGATGTACGTATCTCCGCTTGCGCTTTCAACCTCGTGTAGACGGCTGTTCTTAGTCACCGTTTCGTCCGTCATAGCCCAAAGCGTAGAGTTGTTCTCCACTTTGAAGTTGACGTCGGTGAGAAGTACGTATTGCTTGAGGAGCAGAGTGTAGGTTGCATCTCCTACGGTTTCAACTCTGTTGGCATAAGCCTCGATATATGCTTCGCTGTCTGAAGCTTTGTTGTCCTGCTTGTATTCGCGGAAGCGATAGAATTCCACGTTGTCGTTTGCAACGAAGTTATCTTCATAGCAGGAGTTGTTTACAACGTACTCGCCATCGCTTGTCTTTGTATAGCGAACTTCCTTGTAAATCGCGGTATCGGTAGTGCCGTCTCCGTTTGTGTCCTTTGCGCCATAGAGATAAGTTCTTGCGCCTTGCGAAACCTTATCCTTGTCAAGAAGGTCTGCTCTTGATACTCTTTCAAAATCGTTTACAAGCACGAATTTGTTGCCCTGCTTATAGTTGCTCTTTACAAACGTATCCGTGTCCGCATTGAGAAGGGTGTCAAGGCGAAGGACGTTGAGTATCTTGCCAAAGTCGGAAACCTTTATATCCTGCAATTGGCGGATAAGCTCGTTGTCGTCAACGCCCAGGTCCAAGCCGAGGGTGTTCTTTATTGCGCGGATGGAAAGCCCGCCGTTTACGGACGACAGAATGTTGTTGATAGCGTCCTTAAGTCCTACGTCGAGATTGTCGTTGAGTATGGGCAGGTTGTAATTTGTAAAATCAAAGTCCTTGCCGAGCAGGGTGCTTATATCGTTGAGCGAGAAGGAGTTGATAAGCCCCGACGCGTCCTTAAATATAGAGGTGAGGGGCTTGTCGTAAAAGTCCTTTTCGGTGAGGTCAAGTCCGCTTATTTCCTTGAACAACTTGATGCCGTAATGCTCATAAAGCGTTTTTAGGCTCAAGCTGTCGATATTTTGAATATCGGTTATAGCGTCCTTTACGGCGTTAAGTACGTTTTTGTCATACAGTTCGCTATCCGGCTGTATTATTTCCTCGCCGATAAGGGACTGCTGTAGCTTGCTGACCTTCGTCTGCGTGCCGAGTATAAGCACAGTGCCGCCGACTGCAATCACAAGGATGATGATACCAAGTATCATTCCGAGAACGAAAGTCAAAGAGTGGCGTAAAAATTTCATAATTACCTCACAATATAGCGTTGCTATTTACAAGTTCTTTATATTTTGGCGAACGTATCGCCTTAGTTTCATATCTAAACATTTGTTGCGCACACTTCGCGCACACTTCGTGTGTTTACTGTTTGCCGACGCTGTTATACAAACATTCGTTGCACGGCTGGTCAAAATGCCTTACCCGAATATCCTTGCAAAGATTAAGCCTATGGGGTTATGTTCATACAAATATCCACATACCACGGAGTTTTTCAGATACTCGTCTATGGTTGGCATAATTCTGCCCATAGTGTGCAGTATGCCAAGCACAAGCAGAATGAACAGCAGCGCAAGCGTCATTGCAAGCAGTGCGCCCAAAACTCTGTCAAGCGTACGCACGACCGAGCTGTCGGACTCGTGCAAGTGCTTGAATATCCTGCGAAGCACGAAGCACAGAAGCGTAAGCAATATGCAGTACACTATAAACGAAATAATCGCGACGATAATGCTTGTAAACATATTTGCCGCCGCCTCGCTAAGCGACTGTCCTGCGTTGTCCTCATTTATAAATCTTTCTGCAAGCCACAGCGCGAGTCTGCCCTTAGACGCGTCTACAAGTCCGCGCCCGTTTGCGCTTTCAAGAGGCATCTTTTGAGGCCATCCGTCATATTCCACATAGATGTAGTACGAGCCGTCCTTTGCAATATGGATAGGTTCAGTAAACACAACGCCCCAGTCGCTCGACATATTGGTGAACGAGTTTTTGATAGGGCGGAACATTTTAGAGTTGCAAAGCGGCGTAAGCGTTGCGCCTACAAGCAACAGCGAAAACAGTATGACCGCCACGCTCTTGTAAAAGCCCTTCAATGCTTTTGCTACGCCGCCGATTATGCCGCCTACAAGACCGAGTGCAAGCAGGACAAAAAACGCTATATCCGCATATGATGTCGCCGATAATATTGAAAATGTCATGCCTGTTTTACCTCTGTTCTCCTGCGCTTCATGCGCTCGCGTATATGTATGCAATGCGCGTATTTATTATACGTAAACCAATTTATTATAGCTTATATAAACAACTTGTGCAACCTCTATTTTAAGATTGCCAGTCTTTGCCAATCTTAAAACACGGCTACACGTATGAATTTTGTAAATGTTGACAACAATCATACAATGAAAAACACCTCTCAAACAAATTTGAAATCAAACCAATTTTCCTATGAAACCAAGCCGTTTTGTGACGGTTCATACGACGACCCCGAGCTTGCACCGCTCATTGGCGGAATGTTCCGCGCAGTAGCCGATATGGGCGAAAGACCCGTCGTTGTCGTTTGCTTTGGCACAACAGCGATATCTGGCGATTCGCTCGGACCGCAGGTTGGAAGCATGCTGCGCGACGTCTACAACGTGCCTGCCTTCGTGTATGGCACGGAAGAGCATTCCGTAAACGGCAAAAATATGGCGCAGTGGCTTGCCTTCATCAAAGCCGTGCATGAGGGTGCAATCTTCATTGCCGTTGACGCAAGCCTCGGCTCACGCGAGAAGGTAGGGCAAATTTTGCTCCGCAACGACGGCGTTTGTCCTGCCGCAATCAAAGGCAAAAAAGCTCGCTTCGGCGACGTCGGAATCCTCGCCGTCGTAGCCGAAAACGGTGATGACCCGCTCATGCGTTTAATGGCAGTATCGCAGGTTTATGTTGCTAATCTTGCCAATAAAATCTCGATTTTGCTCAAAAGTGCGCTATTGAGCGCATAATTGCGCCAAACGTCACACACTGCGTGTACGCACATTCGTGTGTTATACGATAGCGGTGTGAAAATAAGTGTATAAGTAACACACGAGATGTGCTGTGAGCGCAAACTCATAAGGTGCAAAATGAGGGAAGTGAATCCCCTCATTTTGCGGAATAAGAGTGACGATAGGCGCAAACGATAGCTTGGTTGGGTGTGAACACGACGAGTCGATGTTCAAGAGACTGCACTGCGCGTGCAGGGCGCGCGCCAAGTGAGTGCCGAGCCAAGCGATACAGTACAAGGAAGCAGACGAGTGTTGTTCTTTTTCGTCTGCGACCGAGTGGAATAAAGAGTGCTCTATGGCAGTAGGCGAGCGCCGATTGTCTCCCCCGCTCGCGATGTGAACTTTTGTAGGGAACGTCATATCGGGG
>JAAVHW010000046.1 GCA_014799525.1 Clostridiales bacterium
TGCCGAAGTCCTTGAGGCTGAACCGATTGAAGATGATGAGTTCGAGGCGGAAATACTTGAAGCCGAGGCTGTGGACGAATCTGACGATGAGCTTGAAGCAGAAATTCTTGACGCGGAAGTCGTTGAGGATGAAGTTGAGGGCGAGCCTGTAAACGTGACCGAAGACGATGAAGTTTTGGATGTCGAGGTTCTCGACGCCGAAGCCGTTGAGGAAGAGGTAGAGGAAGAGCCTAAGAAGCTTAGCTGGAGAGAGCGCCGTAAGCTCAAGAAAGCTCAAAAGAAAGCGGCTAAGGCTGAAGAAGAGGAAATTTTTGAAGCCGAGGAGCTTGAAGATTTTGAAACTCCGCAGGAAACGGAAATTTTCGAGGCTGAGGCACTTGGGGAGGACGACGAGCAGGAAGTGCTTGATGCCGAAGTCCTTGAGGCTGAACCGATTGAAGATGATGAAGTAGAGGAAGAAGCGGCGGCAGAGCTTGAAAACGAGCCTGTCAATGCTGCTGAGGATGAGCAGGTCTATGAAGCCGAGGTGCTTGAAGCAGAGCTTGTAGACGCATCCGATGACGAAGAGATATATGAAGCGGAAGTTCTCGAGGCTGAGGTTTTAGACGAAGAGCCTATTGAGAACGAGCTTTACGAAGAGGAAGAGCCTAAGAAGCTTAGCTGGAGAGAGCGTCGTGCGCTCAAGAAGGCTCAAAAGAAAGCGGCAAAGGCTGAAGAGCTCGAAGAGGAAGAGGCTGTAGAGGCTGAACCCGAAGAGGACGTAGCAGAAGCCGAAATTCTTGAGGCAGAGCCTGTCGCAGAGTCTGATGACGAGGAAGTGTTTGAGGCAGAGGTCTTGGATGCTGAAGTTGTAGAAGATGATGAGGCAGAAGAGCCTGCAGAGGAAGTTGCGCTTGAAAATGAAGCTGTCAATGCAACCGAGGACGAGGAAGTCCTCGAGGCGGAGGTGCTTGAGGCCGAACCCATCGAAGATGATGAGTTTGCGGATGATGCCGAAGTTCTTAACGCGGAAGCCGTTGAAGAGCCAGCCGAGGAAGAGGAGCTTGAAGAAGAGCCAAAAAAGCTTAGCTGGAGAGAGCGTCGCGCACTCAAGAAAGCTCAAAAGAAGGCAGCAAAGGAAGAGCCTGTAGAAGAGGAGCTTGAAGCCGACGTCGTCGAGGCTGAACCCGTAGAGGATATTGCAGAAGCAGAAATACTCGAGGCAGAGCCTGTTGACGAGTTTGATGACGGTGAAGTGTTCGAGGCGGAAGTTCTTGAGGCTGAACCGATTGAAGATGATGAAATAGAGGAAGAAGCTGCGGCGGAGCTTGAAGAAGAGCCTGTTGCAGAGAATGAAGAGGAGGCTTCGCTTGAGAGCGAGCCTGTGAACGCGGCAGAGGATGACGAGGAAGTGTTCGAGGCTGAAGTCCTTGATGCAGAAGTTGTCGCAGATGACGAGTTTGTGGATGATGCCGAAGTTTACGAGGCAGAAGCCGTTGAAGAGCCAGTTGAGGAAGAGGGGCTTGAAGAAGAGCCAAAAAAGCTTAGCTGGAGAGAGCGTCGCGCACTCAAAAAGGCACAAAAGAAAGCCGCTAAGGCAGAGCCTGTAGAAGAGGAACTTGAAGCTGACGTCGTCGAGGCTGAACCCGTAGAGGATATAGCTGAAGCAGAAATACTTGAGACAGAGCCTGTTGACGAGTTTGATGACGGTGAAGTGTTTGAGGCGGAAGTTCTTGAGGCTGAACCGATTGAAGATGATGAGCTTGTCGCAGAAGCAGATGTTGTCGAAGCGGAAGCCGTTGAAACTGACGTAGAAACCGCACCCGTTGCAGAAGATGAAGAAGAAAATGCTTTCTATGTTGAACCCCTCGAGGATGACGGTGAGGATGCAGAAATAGCACCCGAGCCCGTAGCAGTAGCTGAGCCAGTTGCAGAGAACGAGGACGAGGAAGACGTGCTCGTTGAGGTTGAGCCTCTTGAAGAAGAGGAAGATGCGGAAGTAGCACCCGAACCTGTTGCGGTAGCTGAACCAGTTGCAGAGAATGAGGACGAGGAAGACGTGCTTGTCGCAGTTGAACCTCTTGAAGACGAAGAGGATGCGGAAGTCGCACCCGAACCCGTTGCAGTTGTTGAACCAGTTGCAGAGAATGAGGAAGAGGAAGACGTACTTGTTGCGGTCGAACCTCTTGAAGATGAAGAGGATGCAGAGATAGCACCCGAGCCCGTTGCTGTAGCTGAACCAGTTGCAGAGAACGAAGAAGAGGAAGACGTACTTGTTGCGGTTGAACCTATTGAAGATGAAGAAGATGCAGAAATAGCCCCCGAACCCGTTGCAGTAGCTGAGCCAGTTGCAGAAAATGAGGACGAGGAAGACGTGCTTGTTGCAGTCGAACCTCTTGAAGACGAGGAAGATGCGGAAGTAGCACCCGAACCCGTTGCAGTTGTTGAACCAGTTGCAGAGAACGAGGACGAGGAAGACGTGCTTGTCGCAGTTGAACCTCTTGAAGATGAGGAAGATGCTGAAATAGCACCCGAACCCGTTGCTGTTGCTGAACCAGTTGCAGAGAATGAGGACGAGGAAGACGTACTCGTTGCTGTTGAACCCCTCGAAGATGAGGAAGAGGATGCGGAGATAGCTCCTGCACCTGTCGCAGCGGCTGAACCTGTACAAGAGCCCGTTGTGCAAGCTGCGCCAGTTGCACAGCCTGCACCAGTTGCACAACCCGTACAACCTGCACCTGTAGCACAACCAGTACAGCAAGCACCTATAGCTCAACCAGTTTATGAGCCAGTACAAGAAGCTCCTGCACCAGTTGCACAACCAGTGCAAGAAGTTGCGCCTGTAGCGCAGCCAGTGCAGCAAGCTCCGATTGCTCAACCTGTACAACCTGCACCTGTTGCACAGCCTGTGCAAGAGATACAGCCTGCACCTGTAGCGGTGGCAGAGCCGATTCAAGAAGCAGTTGTTGAAGCACAGCCTGTAGCGGTGGCTGAGCCCGTGCAACCTGCTGTAGCTGAGCCTGTCCAAGTTGCAGAGCCTGTACAAGAGCCTGCTGCTCCGCAAGCCGTTGACCAATGGCAAAGACCGACTGTCTTGATGTGGCGTAGAAAGGCTGGTACGGAATATGTAAATGATGACGAGCCTATCACGGACGAGAGTGCAAACCGTGTTGCACCTGCGCAGCCTGCACCTATGTTTGAACAGGTTGCTCCTGCAAGACCTGTCGCACCTGCACAGCCCGTAGCGCCTGCAAGAGAACAACAAGCGTACGCGCCTGTTTCAGAATATGCGGCGAAGGTAAATGAGCCTGTTGCTGAAAAGGAATACGAGTTTGAAGCTGCACCTGTTGCAAGACAGGAATTCGAGGCAGAGGTTGAGGCTGAGCCGATAATGGCAGAGCCGAAGTATGCACCTGCATTTGAGCAGGTACAGGAAGCTGCGCCTGTCGAAAGAGCGGTGCCAGAGGTGAGAGCGGATATTGAGCCGATGCCCAAGAACGTAGCTCCTCAACCGATTGAGTTTGAGCAGCCTGCACCCACGGCGCAGTCTAAGCCCAATATTGACTTTGCACCCAAGATGGATATTGCACCGAAGGCGAGCGAACAGCCTGCGCGCGAGCTTGAAAAAGCTGCGCCTGCGCCTATTGCTGCGGCAGATGCATATGAGGATGAGGAAGTCGAAATTGACGACGGCGTTGAAATCCGTACGATGGTTATGGGTGACAAAACTCATTACGTTATTACAAAATACAACAAGAGCTTCCCTGCAAAGCTTTCGCAGTGCCATGATGACGCAAAGGTTTACTACAACGTTCTTAAGAACTACCTGCTGTCATACGACGGCGTAACGTCGCGCATGAGCTGGGGCAAGGAAACGTTCCGCTTCGGCAAGAAGTCCTTGGTGAAGATAAAGGCCTGCGGCAAGACGGTTGGCGTGTGCTTTGCGTTGCATCCAGATGATTATATTGGCACAAAGTACAAGATGGAAAGCGTAGGACACAAGTCCGCATACGTTGATACTCCGTGCCTGTACAGGATTGAAAATGCAACACGCCTTGAATACTGCAAGGAGCTTATCGACAAGATTATGCATGAAAAGGGCGCGCATAGAAACTTCAAGGCGAAGTCGATTGACTTTGCAAGCGAGTTCCCATATGCAACGAAGAAGGAGCTTATGGAGCGCGGACTTGTCAAGCCAGTGGTTGTCATGGGTGAATTGACTGCAACGGAGTTGAAGGCAATTGGCGGCATTGAGGGCTTGATGAACTCAATAAAGTAAGACCGAAGCTCAAAATTGGCAGAGGGAAAAACAACAAATAAGCGCCAAGCCGCCGTGATGAGCGGCGGCAAGGCGAAGGAATAGCCTATATGGAAAATGAAGGAGGAGTTTTGAAGCGCTCCGATAAATCCATAAATTGTCAGTCACAAAAATTTTGTGAAATTGACAATATTTAAGGTTATTTTAATAAACGTATTATATATATAAGGTATAAAACGAGAAATGCGTGGCAAGATGTGCAGTGGCATAGAAGAGCGCATAACAAACGATAGCAAATGTTGGCAAAAAAGCAAGAATGTTGAAAAACATGAAGAACGGTGCTAAAATATAGCGTGTCTGAAAATGCAAAATGTTGTCAACAGGCGGAAAATAAACAAAAAAAATTGTAGGAAGTAGCGAATATAGGCAAAACGTGTAACAGCATAAAATCGGCATTCTAATGAGCCGAAATTATAAATGCAGAAGCGATTGTGGGTAATTTTAGGAGGCTGTTACGCGACTATATGGGAGCGTAAAAGCGGACAGGTTGCGCACGGTTGCGCATTTGTGGTTGCTGGGGTAAATTGAAAACATTTGGAGCGGAGCGCAATGGCGAGCTGTGACAATGTAAATAAAGAAGCAATATATAAATGATTGAAGCCGAAAGGCTAAGACGGACGCGGAAGCCGAGAGGCGGAAGTGATAGAAGCACCGAAAGGCAAAGATAATGCCGAAAGGCAGAGGTTGGAGCTGAAAGCAAACAGAAATTGCGGACGGTGACAATGAACAAAAGTAAACAGGAACAAGATTTTCCGAGAGGAGAGAATGTTATGAAGAGTATTAGAGTTAGAATTAGTTTGATTTTGCTGATTGCAATGCTCGTGATATCGCTTGGTATCGCAGGTGCGTTCCTTACAGGAAGCGTACAGAGCGCAACGGCATATGATTCTGCAGATTCTACATCGGTAGCGCAAGACGCTACAGCGTCACCCGACGGTACGCCGAGCGGAAGCTTATCTACGGCGAACGACGAGGCGTTGGTAGCGAGCGACGCGGCTGTAAACGTAGAAGTCGTTGCTGATGATGAGCTTGCAACNACTGCGGCGACATCAGTCAAGCAGCCCGTATTCCAGATACAGAGCGGTGTGGACTCAAAAGGTGCCCCAACCTTTGTCAACCACCCCAATAGCACGACGTATACGACCTCAATCACCGTATCCCCCGACCAAACGCAGTACGTAAGATTCACGGGCGTTGACATGAATGAGGATACGACGACTGGCAATCTGACGTTTGCGGTGTCTAACTCGAACTATATGAACTATACTGCGTCGGGTTCGAACGGCAGTAGGATTATCACGGTCGGAATTGTTCCAGGTACGCCCGTTGGCAACTACACTGTGACGTTCACCCTCAAGAATGCAGACGACGCATGGCAGGTTACTGGCGCTAAGTCGGCTCTCGTTTACACAATCGCAGTGACGAAGGGTCAGGTTGAGCTCCCGACGCTTTCATCGCACGACTCTGACAACGACCACAAAAAGACGTTTGAATATACAGGCTCGGCGCAATCCTTTGCGTTTGTTTCTAAATACACTAAAGCTTCATTTACAGATATATTTACAGTAACAATCAATACAAACCAAGTCAGCGCAGGAAACCTTGGTAATGACTCTGCTGCTTCATTCAGATATAACATGACTGCGACAAACGCAGGTGTTCTTACAGTCACGCTTGCAATCAAAGAGACTGCAAAGTACGACTGGCTCAACAATCAGACTCCTGTCACACAGTTTACAATTCAGGTTGACAGACAAAAGCTGCCAGCCACTATTGCTCTTCAATATTATGGCTTCCCTCAATCGGGAGATAGCTTGGACGCAATGTATGCAAAGGGTCCGATTAAGGACGAATCGGGCAAGACCGCATCTGTCATGGAAGACAAATCGGGCACAATCCCATTCCACTATGAGCATCAGTTTGCAACGGACGCGGCTGGCAACGAGCAACACACCTATTACGCAATTGACGGCGTAACAAGTGCAATGATTACGACTGCCGCAAAGTCCACAAACAACCTCTTCTATCAGAACACAGCGTTCAATAACACTGCAAAGCAATATAGATTCCAGATTTATCACAACAATCAGGCGAGTGGTTGGCCGACAATCGGCGACCATACTTTCACGATGACTCCTACGGCAAACTACTGCTGGAGTGACGGCACGACAGGTGCAAAGACGGTCAAAATTACAATCACAAAGCAGGTTGTCAAGGTTCCGAAGATTGTCAACGGACACCTCGGTTCAGAGAACGCAAGCATCGAAGGCGTGACGAACGCTGAAAAGACGTCAATTTCCTACACCTATGCAGGCACGGCGCTTTACATGGACCTCAACAACTGGCACAAGCAGGTGACGGCTGTTTCGTACTCGGGACTTACATACACGAATAGCTCCACCGACGCTTCAAAGGCATACTCGTTCAANGCGACCAACTACGGCACGTTTACNGCNACGTTNAGNCTTNNTCTTACNGACAGATANATATGGGAAGACTACAGTATCTANAATACGAGCAANGATAGAGTATATACGCTTACTATCAACAGAGGTATAGTGCCTGATTTGAACATCGTCAACGGCTTGCTTGAGGACGGAAAGACNCCTTCAAGCGGCACGGATAAGCCGACGACCACAACCATCGGTACGGCGAGGAAGGTCAACAACGCTACATACTACAACTGGCTTGACGTCACGTATGCGGACGGTGCAAACCTCTATCTTGAGGTCAAGTATCACCCNGGCGTATCAATCAACAACACTTGGTATCAGGTCAGCGGCAGTGCGACGACGGGCGGTACCGCTCTTGGCAGCGGCTACCGTGACACGATTGCAAACTCGTGCTACCGTATGTGGTACTCCGCGTACGACGGTAATTCCTGCCGTTTGAGACTTCANCTNAACTCCAACTATACGTGGGAGGACGGCTCNACAGGCACGAGAGACTACTTCCTNTTTATTGACAGAAAGNNAATCACAGGCGAGCATCAGCTCAGCTTCTATGATACGGACAGCGCACGTAGCGCGGTAAATAAGAAGGTTGTAATTGACAAGGGCAACAAGGACGGCTTCAGCGTCACTACGATGAACTACGTCTANCACATCCCNTACAGCAATTCACACAGATACTTCTCTGTTGAGGGCTTCAACCTTGCGGCAGAGGTTTCACTCACCACAAACAGCTCGACGTACATCGTCAACCAGGGCTTCAANGCAAACCTTAANACGCTGGACTTCTACGTNTGCGGTAACGTCAATCCGTANACCTGCGTATACAACATTGCGCTTCANAACTCCTATTGCTGGGAGGACGGCACAAGAGATACGAGAACGGTCACAATCATAGTTGACAAGGCTACGATTGCAGTCCCGACAAAGATTCGTGACGAGAANATTCANATTGATGATAAGGACGGTGTAAAGACNGTCACTGACACCACCACCACCGTCACATATACCTATGCAACACGNGTTTACGGCTTCGAAATTGAAGGATTTATNGATACGTCGTTCGTTACGGCTACNTTTACGGCTTCAAACGGCGGNTCCGGTCAATCTATGAGCAACAACACGGGCGCGTATACCGGCTTCTACCACATTCAGGCGCAGAACGCAGGCACTTATACGCTCAGCCTCGCGCTTGCAAACACTGCGAGATTCCAGTGGGATGACTATGCCACGAACACTGCTACGACAAGATACTTCGTCATCGTCATAAAGAGATTGGCAATAAACGGTCCTTCGAGCGANATAAAGCACAATCTTATCAGCCACGGAGACAACAGCTCATGGACTAATGCAAACCCTGTGACAGTATACTCAGGTCCTATAAGCGCGGGCGTAATTGACTTCTACTGGACGGTTGCAAATTCAAGCTATACGTACTTGTTGATTGAAAATATGTGCGACGCAAGCAATGAGTTCGTTACGGTTGCTATCGACAACAACGAGAACAGCTACAACACAAACTACATCGGCAACAGCGGCTTCGACAAGGCAAGAGGCATATACCGTTTCCACTTCTATAGGCGTGATACGAGTATTATAAGAACCACGTATATGCGACTCACTCCTACGGCAAACTACTGCTGGGAGGGTAGCGGCACGTATGAAACGAGACGTCTTGATATAAGAATCAACAAATGTCAAATTGCTTTNCCTTACNTTGACGGAATGTCGGGNGACGCTACGAATGACAAGGGCGAGGCTCTTGACAATACGCTTGGCGGCACNTANGACGAGGCAACGCGTACCGCAACGTTTACGTACACGGGCGCACCAATTCACCTGTACATCGCAAACTACACCAGCATCGCAAACGACGTTGCCTGCTCNGGTAGCAAAACCGACAATACCCCGACAGGACATTGGGACTTCTATGCNACGAATGCGGGTACGTATACGATAAACTTCAGGTTTAATACAGGCAACAACTACTACTATAACGAGTGGGCGACTGACCCAGATTTGAATGCGACAATCGCGGGCAAGAACGTACAGATTTTCACACTCGTCATAGAGAGAGCAGAGGTTGAAGCACCTACACTGCTTTACACCAATAACCAGTATTCTAACGTAGCGGATAAGACCACGGGCTTTGCGGCTGTGGGCGATACGCTTACGCTTCCATTCCGTCCGACGGCAGACCACTACTTCTTCCTCAAGGACTTTGACGGCGCCAAGATGTCACAGACCATGGCAGGTCCTGCAAACTCGAGCTTCTCAAGAACGGCTGACACGAGCATGGGCGGTCTTAAGGGCTACATCACTCAGACCAACACAGGCTATACGCAGGTCGGTCAATTTACCGTCACAATCACGCCAAACGCAAACCACCGTTGGAAGGGCGTGCTGTTTGACGAGGGCATAAAGGCAAAGGTATACACAATCGTCATCGAAGCGGCAAAGGTCAAGGTGCCTAAGTTCAGTAAGGGCGGCGACATGTCAGGCGACGCTTCGCTGTACAAGTATATGAAGATATACAACGGCTCCGCGCAGATTGCAAGCCTTATAGATATCGATTCAAGCATGGTCACGGTTTCCACTTCGGGACCGAGCGGCGGTACGCAGTCATGGACGGGAACCACACAGTATAATTACACCGCGACAAACGCAGGTGTATATACAATCACCGTAAGCCTCAGAGCGAACTTCTCATGGGACGACGCGGTTACAACGGGTACGCGCGTCTATGAATACACGATAAGAAGGGCGGGTATCTCGCTTCCTGAGATAAGATACTACGGTCTTGACAGCACGTATGCTTCATCATCATTGCAGTCAGACAAGACGACGGATAGCGGCGCAATGTACCTCACCTACAACAGACAGGGTGACATCTATCACAGATTTGAGTTTACAAACGTAAACAGCACCAACGTCACGATTGCCGCAAACAACAATACGACCTATCAGAACGGTTCGTTCGTAAGCGGCGATGGCAACCTCTACCGTTGCTGGCTCAGACAGTATACGACCAACGCAACGAGAGCAGAAGGTTGGTGGTGGACCGTTACGCCTACCGACAACTACGCATGGGAGATTGGCGACGGCACGATTGACGCAAGCGCAAGAACGCTGACGATATTCCTCCTCAAGGTTGAGGTTGACGTCCCCGAGCTCGTATTGCCAAAGGCACCGTCAACAGGTGACGGCGAAGAGGACGAAGTTACGACACCGTCAGTGCCATCAAATTATGACCCATCTACAAGAACGTTTACACTTACGTATACGGGTCAGCAGCAGTCTATCACGTTCTCTGGCTATGACAGAAACGTCATTACAAACAGCATTGCAATATCCGACGCGGCAAGCGGCGTGTCGATGACGAGCAACCTCATACCCGACAGCAGCGGATACGTATACTTCTATGCGATAAATGCGGGTACGTACGTCATTACGCTGACGGTTTCAAACACCTCCTACTATCAGTGGAAGGGTACGACTGTCAACCCCGTCTACACCGTCATCGTGCAAAGAGCGGAAATGGATGTTCCGACCTTCGTCAAGCTTGACGTAGCAAGCGGCAACCCAATCCCGAATCACCCCGATATTGACCAAGGTACGCGTATTGCGCTTGAAACGTACAGCGTTACAAACACTACGCTCTCCTATATGCTCACAGGCTTTAAGGGTACTACGTACTACTCGGCGGCTCTCAGCAACACTGACGTAATGACTCAGAGTGTTGATAACTCCGCAGAGCAGAATACTATCATCCTTAAGAACTACTCAGCAACTGACTACAGAATTACGCTCACACCTACGGCAAACTACCGTTGGAAGAGTGAGAACTGGGACGCGAAGGTCTTTATCGTCCGCGTACAGCAGAAGAAGGTTGCTCTGCCAAGACTTTACGACGCAGCCAATAAGGCTATGGTCGCAGGCGAGTCGATGGTGCTTACCTACACGGGTCAGCCGCAGAACATCATGTTTGTTCCGCTTGTCACAGAAGCAAACAACTTCTGGGAATCCTTTGACGCGACTCAGATAAGATACAACTACACGCACGTTCTCGGTACGAATACTGTTCCCGTACAATATACAAAGAACGGCGAAACCGAAGAGGCGATGGTCAACTACTCATACGTCACGTTGACAACCGTCAATACGTATAACGTTGACGTGTACCTCGCAAACGGAAACTACATCTGGGCGGACGGCGTCAAGTACGACAACTACAAGAGATTTACCGTTCAGATTACGCAGATGAGACTGCCCGTACTCGAAATGGAGTACAACGGTGTTGTCGAGCCGTCAAACATCATAACGGTTGAGTACAGCACTTCACCGCTCACCTTCTTCTTGAAGCGTCCTGCTGCAAACAACGGCGTTGTCAGCAACGGCGGCTATACGCCTGGCTACAACTCCTCGTACTTCAGCGGTTTCAGCGTCATTGAGGAAGTTGATGCAGAGGGCAACAAGACGGGCAACAACTACTATCAGGTCACGATGAAGCCCAACGCGCCCGGTACGTACTCCGTCACGATGGATACGGCAAACACAAACTACCACTGGGACGGTGAAGGCGGTCGTACGCAAAAGACCTATCAGGTTATCGTCACCAAAAAGACGATACAAACGCCTGAAATCTACCTCGTCGAGCCAGACCCGACAGAGGAGAATCCCAACAACACCAAGGATACGCTCATAGCTGACGGTCATTCCGTTGACTACACGGGCAATATCTATCAGATTAAGTTCAAGAAGGTTCACAGCAGCGAAGTAAGCATTTCGGGCGACCTGTCCGCTGCTGCTGAAACGGGCGCAATGTGGGATAACGGTGCTACCACCGCTATCAGAACGGCGCGTAACGCGGCAACCTATACAATCACAATCAAGATTGCAAATACGACGTACTACCAGTGGGCTTCGGGCGAAACTACGATGACGCAACGCTTCATCGTCAACCCGATGGAGGTCACAAGACCTACGTTCTACTGGGCAACAGAAGTCGGCGATAAGGATACCTGGGAGGAGATTGTAGGCAGCACCACGTACAATACGGTTTTCAGTGGTATAAACCAATTCGTCTTACTGTATCACGAGACGGCGGCTGCAATGAAGTTCTCAGTTGCAACCTCAAACTCAAGCTACAACCTCACCATGGTTGATACGGCTTGGGCAACGGAGCACTACGTACAATTCTATCAGTCGAACGCTTGTACCTATACGATAAGAGCTACGCTTCAAGCAAACTATGCATGGAAGGGCGGCAGCACCGTTGCGGCTTCATACACGTTCTATATCGAGCCGAAGGACGTCGCGCAACCGCGCTTCAACGAGGATTGGTTCAAGGACAATATTCCTGCGGCGTGCTCGTACAACATTGACGGCTTGAACGCAGAGGTTGACTACACAGGTGCAATCATCCAAGCCCAAATCACTGGTTATGACATGGACGTCATGAACCTCAAGGGCTGGTACTACTGGAACAGCAACAACCACGGCAGCTATACTCCTATCCAGAACAGGGGCGAAAAGTACATCAGCTTCAACAACGTCAGATATACCACAACGTATTACAGCGGTTCTTACCGTCCTGCATCCATCACGGTTGGTCTTATCAACGCCAACAACTACAAGTGGAACACAGGCGGTACGGATAACATCACGTTTACGTTGCAGGTCAACAAGCAGAACGTTGAAACTCCCGATATGGTTGAGGTCATAACCACGGAGGACGCGGAAGGCAATATTACTGAAACCTATACTCAGTTTAACGATAACGCGTTTACTACCACTTATAGAACAACCGGTTATGATTTCAGAATCAGAGGCATTGAAAAGTCACAGGTCAGAGTTGCATTCACAAGAGCGGTCAACCTGCTCAACGGCAACGGCATCAGCCCGCTCCCGACTATCAACTGGGTTGACGGCGAGAACAATGCAAATATCCATATGTCTACGGCAGGTAGCTATACCGTCACCGTAAGCTTGATTGACGCTTCTTACTATCAGTGGAAGGGTACTACAAATACGGACGCGAAGCCGTTTGTCATCACAATCAACAGACAGGTAATCACGCTGCCTACGCTTGAAGGCGGTACGTTGCAGTCAAACAACGAGTACCTCAAGACTGTCGTTTACGACGGCACTCCGCAATCGCTCAAGATGCTGACAACGCAAGCCGACTACTTCACGCGTACGGGCGGTACAAACTACACGGTGTTTGCCGACCCGACCAAGACGGATAAGGACCTCACCTACACGGGTGCAGTCAACGTCGGTACGTATAAGATTATCCTCGGCTTCTCGACTGTCGGTAACGCGAACCTCAACTACGTGTTCGGTAACGAAACAGTCAGCCAGACCTATACGCTTGAAATTACGCCTAAGCAGATTGACATTCCGACCATTTTGACTTCGGACGGAATGAACGATAGTGCAACGTTTGACGGCGGTAAGAAGATTGTCGTCTATACGTCGGAGAGCACGGGTAGAACGCTCGTCGTCCTCGGCTACAATCCGACCGATATGTCCTATACATGGAGCGGTACGAAGCAGAATACGGAAACTGACGAGCAAGACAGATTGCTCCTCAAGCTCACCGCACAGAATGCAGGTACGTACACCGTCACGTTCAACGTCACCAACAACTACTGCTGGAAGTCCACGGGTGCTATCGACAGAGCGGCAAAGACGTTGCAGATGCAGATAACCTCTAAGGGCGTCGCAATGCCGACTGTCAACATCATCAATACNGTAAACTGGGTTTCTACGGTTGATACGACGAGCATCAGAAAGGATATCACCTTCACGTACAACGGCACGGGTCAAGGCTTTGAAATCGTTTACGCAAAGGATATTGAAATTTCTGTCACAATCGAAGGCGGCGTCACGGAAACCAGAGTTGCTGATAAGGAAAATACNTATCAATANACGGTACTCAATGCAAGAAGAGGAAGTCCGTACTACGTACGTTTCCACATTTCAAACGGCAACTTTAAGTGGGCGGACGGTCTTACNGATACGTACAGATACGTATATATCCTCATGAACTCCATGACCGTCAAGGTCCCGACAATCGTCACCAACACTGACGACCCGTANGCGGACGACACGGCAAGCTGGACAAACAACTATAAGTACATCGAATACAACACCACACAGCGNTTCTTCGGCATCAGCGGCTTTGACGGNAAGCTCATGGGCTACTCCAAGACGTCATCGCTCAGCCTGTACGTTCCCCCGACGCCTACTGAACCGGAGGAAGGCGAAGACGGTGATGAGGGTGACGATTCCAGTACGAACACTGCGGCGGCAAATCTGCTGACGTTCTATGCGACCAATGCGGCAACGTATAGCGTCACGTTTACGCTTGCAAATACTTCCAACTATATTTGGGAGACTGGCAACACNGACGGACAGCCCGTATACTTCGTCATCACCAAGAAGCGTGTTACGGTGCCCGCAATCGAAGGCAGCACCGAGGTGTTTGGCTCATGGCTCAGAAAGTCCGTCGTATTCAACGGTCAAGACCAGACGATGGTGCTCACTCCGTGGAATACAAACGAGGTTGAATACTTCGAAAAGCACGGTTCACTTTCNGTGAGTGCNGATAGCCCGAATACCTTCTATGCGAGAAACTANCTCAACAACGACGGTTACTGGGTACGTATAAGACTTAAGAACTACTCCAACTACGAGTGGTCGGATAAGGGCACGGATTATAGATACTACTATCTGCGCATAACGCCGCAACCCGTTGCATTCCCGACGATTGTCGAGGACGACGACAAGGCTACGGCAACGTACGACCATAGCGTAAGCGGCACGAACTACGGCGTCAAGACNACGACCTANACTGGCGTCAACCTCTCCATAAGAGTCACTATCGATTATGGCAAGGCTAAGGTTGTCGGCTTNACTTCGGGTATGACCTTGAAGGATAACTCCTTGTGGGAGGATACCAACGAGCTTACNTATCAGGCGACAAACGTNGGTACGTATACGATTACGTTCGGTCTTGAAAGCTCCAACTACATGTGGTCTGACAGCCTTGTCTACGACAACAGAAAGACNGTTCAGTTCGTGATAAGAAAGATAAAGATTTCACGTCCTNCAATTGAAGCGGACGAGTACGGCGATGGCGGTATAATCTCGGGTAANACGAAGACTGTCGGTTACAGCGAGGCGAACCAGTTCATCAACATCAAAGCCGACTTCAACAACGTAAATCTTTCGACCATCAACAGCCCGAGTAAGTCTACGGACGAAGAGTGGAAGAAGGANAACCTGCTCATAGGCTGGGCTACGAACGTCAATACCTATACGTTCAGATTCAGCTTGAAGAATACGAACAATATGGAGTGGGATAACCAGACCACGGCAAATATCGACATTGTGTTCGTAATCGAAGTNAAGAAGATGGCGATTCCGCAGATTGTCGGATATGGTTCGAATACNACCATGACCACAACGTTCGACGCGGACAACAACGGTAATCCTATCACTCAGTANATGTATTTGAGCAACATACCNGACAATGAGAACCTCATTAAGATTAAGGGTACGGCAAATACNANTGAGAAGCTGCAATATAAGTTTGATGANGAAAACAAGCAATACGTTTGCTCCGCATCACTCGTTGCAAACTACTGGATTACGCTCGGCTTGAAGGACACCAACTACTGCTGGACGGACGGCACGAAGAACGACAGAGTGTACTACTTCAATATTACACGTAAGCCTATCGACCTGCCGAAGTTCTATCACGTTACGACNGGTGTTGACGACGAGGGCGAGCCTGTTGAATATCTCGCACAGGTTGCGGGCGGCTACGCTCAGATGAACTACGACGGCGAGATGAAGAACTTCCGCTTGACNGGCGTTCTCAACGGCATCGTCAATATCNCACACAACTCAATCGAAGTTTCCAACGGTACTTACAGCAACTACAACGGAAACCTCACGGGTACTTACGATTCNGANAAGAACGAGTACAACTACAAGGTNTCGCAGGTTTACCTCGAATACCGCGGTTATACAATCGACTACGTTCTCACGATGAGCCTCGACGCGTCTAAGAGAAACAACTATGTTTGGAACGACGGCGCNAACAGCCAGAACGACAAGACGTACAAGATCAGAATCAACCGTATGCAGATTGAGCTGCCGAGAATCGAGGACAACCCGACAAGCAATATGTACACGAGNGAGTTTGCGTTCGACAACCAGGCTCACAGCATGACNTTGAGCGGCGTTGANCAGAAGTACATGACGGCAACGTCTACAAACGGCACGCTCTTCAAGCTCACGTATCAGACGGGCAACAAGCTCCTCTGCGAAGCGGANAAGGACGTCAGAAACAACCAGCTCTACTTCACGCTNNTNGACCAAAAGAANACNACNTGGACNGTAAGCTCCAACTGGGACGTTGCAAACAAGAACTACTACCTCAACATCGTGACGGCATACNTTGTTCTCCCGTCTGTNATAGGTAATACGACAGTCAAGTACACNGGCTCTGACTACACNATTCAGATGCGNGACGTGCTTGGCGANGAGTACATGACATATACGTGCAGNAACACNAGAGATATGTCAACCTCNTANGACGCTACGACGAAGATTCTCACGATTAAGGTTGTAAGAACTGCGGCAATCGGCAACTACTCGNTGACGTTCAAGCTCAACAACTACACCAACATGAGGTGGGCNAACCTGTCCTACAACTATCAGGATAAGGGCGTTGGCTTCACGCTGCAGAAGGCTCAGGTAGCCTATCCGCAGATTGTTGGCAACAGCACCAGCCTTAAGAAGTCGGTGACGTACTCCGGTAAGGTCGAAACAATTGAGCTCACCAATTACGAGCGCGACCTTGCGTCTGACGGTACTCCGCTTTGGATGTACAATCAGGGCATCTCAACTCTCAAGTTCGACAACCCGACTGGTACGTGGAACGAAGAGAACGAGACCATGGACTTCAAGGCGTCCAACGTCGGTACGTATACGATAAGAGTTTATACAAACGCATACTGCACGTTCACGGACGGCTCGACCTACAAGGACTACACGCTTGAAATTACCAAGGCAGTGTTTGAGGCTCCTGCATTCGTGGATGACGGCAACGGCGTGACTGCCGCGGGCGTAAAGACGTTTACGTACAACTTCCAGAGACAGACTGCTACGCTCACCAACGTCATAAACAAGCCCGATGACCCGGATGCAACTATCCACTGGCGCGATATCACAGGTTACTCCAACGGCACGGACAGCGAGCATAGACTTGCTATCACGTACAATGCGGATTCAAAGACTGCGTCTATCAGCGCAAGATACATCGGCACATACTACATCAGATTCGAGATTACGACAAAGATGTATACCAACTCAAAGTGGTCTACGACAACCTCGAATATCATCGACTACAGAATAGTCGTCAACAGAGCAGTGCTTGCTATCCCGACGGTCGTAAGAGCTGACCTCGCGGCAAACGAGTCTGTAAGCGGCAACTACAAGTATTCTACTTACAACGGCAGCTTCATTCTCGCCAAGTACAACAACGTAGACGACACATACATCAACTGGGTTGACACGACGAACTACAGCGGCAGAGACGAGAACTCTAAGGCAGTATTCGAATACGATAAGGCGACTAAGACCCTCACCTTGAAGGCTAAGTATGCTTGGACGTATTCCTTCCAGATTTCCTTGAAGGACTACACCAACAGCAACTGGTCGGGCTACGGCGCGTACGACTATCGCTGGACGTACGGTATGGTCATCAACAAGTTTGTACATGCGTATCCGACAGTTCAGTCGGGATGCCCGACGTCAGTCGTGTACACAGGTACAGACATAGAGTTCGTGCTCAAGGACGTCGTACAGGGTACAGACCAGTATGAAATCGCCGTAATCGAAGGCACTGGCAAGATGACGGAACTCGATTGGTCTGAGGGCGTACTCACCCTTACCGCGAAGGAAGTCGGTAGATACCGCGTCACCGTAAAGCTCATTGACAGCAACAATGCAAGCTGGACGAGATACACGTCACTCACCTTCGACTTCATAATAAGCAGAAAGGCGCTGTCGGCAGAGCTTACGTTCTCATCGCCGAATACAGAGGTCAACGACCTGCTGCGCGAGGGCGCGACAAGCTGGCCGTCAGGTATGCCTGTATTCCTCAATGCCAACATAACGGGTCTCAACAATGTCGAGGGCGAAAAGGTCGGCATCACCGCATACTGGTACAACAACAATACGCCGTCTGTCACCACGCTCCTTGAGGAGTCTGGCACAAGACGTTACGCATTGCCCACCACGCTCGCAAAGGGCACGTACTATGCGGTCATCGCTCACGCCACCGCACTTGACAACTACACGCTTGGCACGTACAAGATTAAGTTTGTCATAAGCGCAGACCCCGCAGGCTTCACCGAGAACGACCTGCAATGGCAGTACAAGATTGACGACGGCAACAACACGACCGTCAACGGCACGCACAGCACTGCAAACAGTGCGTTGGAGCTCGACTACACGGGCGGCGCGTACAGCTTCTCAATCACGCTCAGCGAAGCGGAACTCAAGAAGCTCAACGTCAGACTCGTGTCCTACGAGGGCGACACGGTTGCAACCAACTACTCGGCTGTTGCATACTGCGTGACCGTTACACTCACGGCTTACGACTCGTCTTACTACTTCCCCAAGACGTCGTATAAGTTCTACTACAAGATAAACAGAGCGAAGTTCAACCTCTCAGGCGTAAGCTGGGATTACAAGGACCCGTTCACCTATGACGGCGAAGCAAAGAACGTTGAAATTCTTGGTTCTTCGTTGCCAGCGGGTCTGAGCGTTGCAAGCTACAGCGGCAGCAGAGATATGGTTGAGGCTTCAGAAGGCAAGGCAAGAGGCTACATCACGGGCGTTTCGTTCACGGTTGCAAACGCAAACTACGTAACACCGTTGCAGTCTGACCCGACAACTTACACAGGTACGTTCTCATGGACGTTCGAGTGGAATATCAACAAGGCTGGCATCGACGTACAGTGGAAGCCTGTCGTCAAGGTTGACGAAAACGACATGATATTCAATATCCCCGTACTCGTAGAGGGCAGCGAAAAGGTTTCCTACACCTTCGAGAGATGGATTCCTGATGAAAGCGACAAGGAGAATGGCGGATATTGGAGAAAGGTTGACAAGGTAACCTATTCTCAGACAGAGATTACGTACCGCGTAACTCCTGCTCTTACGGACGGTTCTTACGGCACGACGGACTATAGGTCCAACTACAAGCTCGTTCCGTTCGAGGATAAGGATACGGTTGCTCACGAGTTCACTGTCGGCGGCGACCAGATACCTGTCATGTTCCAAGTTCTCATCAACGGCAAGAGCGGCAAGCAGTTCCCGTACACGGGCAGCCCGTACGTCGCAACAGCTACGGTTGACCAGGACGAGGACGGCAGAATCAGCATCATCGACGGTTCGATGCAGATAACCTATAAGAGAGCTGACGGTACAATTCTTAGCTCCGCACCTACGGCGGTCGGCAAGTATGCAGTCACCATCACCTTGAAGTACAACGTATCCAACTCGGGCGGCACTGCTCAGATTGAAAGCAAGGTCGAGGACGATTTCGAGATTATAAAGGGTACGCTTGACACTTCCTCGCTCGTATGGACGATGAACCACACCTCGGGCAAGTACACGTACGACGCTTCGCAGGGCAAGTGGGTTGACATCTACGGCGCAGAGAAGAGCAAGTTTGTCTACAACGGCGACCAGTACACCTTGACGCTTGATGGACAGAGCGGACTCAGCTCATTCCTCAAGATTGAGGGTCTCACGGGCACGAGCGCAACCGAAAACGGTAAGTACGAAGCGAAGTTCGCTTGGAATTACGACACCGCAAGCTGGAATGCGCCGACAATGCCGAACATCCTCAAGTGGAGCATCGAGATTGCAGAAATCAACATGAGCACTGCGTCATGGACGTATGATGAAGCGTTCACGTATGAGCTTGCAAACGGTACGGCAGTCGTGCGTACGGTTCAGCTGCAAAATCTCCCTGCACAGCTTTCTACGATGATTAGCAACAACAACGCGACAATCACGTACACTGGCAACTCCGCTTCTGCGGCTGGCACGTACACCGCTAAGGTTACAATCAGCATCAGGAACACGAACTACAAGGTCGTATATCCTGACACGCTCAGCGATACGCTCACCTGGACGATATCTCCGCGCAAGCTGACTATCCCCGAGGCGAACGGCAAGTGGAATGTGTTTGACGGCAAGGCTCATGACCTCATGATTGAGGCTTGCAGCGCAGATTCCGACTGGGCTGACTTCTACGACGTAGCACTCAGATACTCGAGAGATGGCAAGACGTATCTGAACTATACTGGCTACAACAGCGTCAAGACGGATGCGTTCCATGCGTTCTACTACGAGCTTAAGCTCACAATCAAGAGCAGNGNNANCNNNAACACCAACACTGTANAGAACGNGGTTTGGGAGAATGAGNCNTCNGGTCAATTNNCTCGTCACGTTNNNNGTNGAAAAGCTCGTCGCTACCGTTATAGGTTGGGACGGTGACTTCGAAAATACCGTTGTCATGACCGACTACGACGATATCGTCCTGCCCAACATGATTACCTACGTCTTTACNGGTGAGGACGGCAAGACCTACACNCAGGAAGAGGCTGGCAATCTTGGCGGCGGTATCAAGATTACGGTTACGCCTGCTGTTGCATCGGCATTCACCGACGACGTTACAATCGCGTACGTTGACGACAACGTCAAGCAGTATGAGTACACGACGAGATATGAGGGTATGGAATGGCTTGCATATCCGAAGCTTGACTCGACATCTGCGGCGTACACAGGCAGTCAGATTGAATTTACAATCGCCAACTGGGATTACTACAGCAAGTACCTTGAAACGACCACAGGCACAATTGTGGACGTCGAGGGTAAGGAACAAACTATAAACAGCGCACTCCTCAAGCAGACGGAAGCAGGNACGTACTACGTATTCCTCAAGATTAGAGATACNGCAAACGCTTCCTGGAATACGGTTGACGGCTCGCTTGACAGAACAACGGTTATCGAACTTGCGTTCACNATTACCGCAAAGACGATTGAAGTCCCGACGATAAAGAGCGTAGACTTCACAGGCACCGTTGTCTATGTAAGAGATTTGATTAGCGCAGATATCCTCAACTTCATTGAGCTTAAGGATGCGATAAGCGCGTCTAACGAGGGCACGTACTCATTCAAGGCTGCTTTGAAGAACACCAAGAGCTGTGTTTGGAATGACGGTACAACTGAAGAGAAGACCATCACATGGACAATCAACCAGAAGATACTCTCCACNCCTGACGCNGGTGGCTGGACAGTGTTCGACGGCAANATCCACGACCTCATTGAGGCTTGCGGATATGCAGAGGGCTGGGATAAGTTCTTCACCGTAACCATTGAATACTCAAAGGACGGCGAGACGTTCGANGCATACACCGGCTATGAGACGGATAAGCCGTACTCGGCATATGCACCNGGCTTGTACAAGATAACGTTTGCCATAAAGTCTGGTCTTAACACCTCTTCAAAGACGAACGTCATTTGGAGCAACAACGAAACCGCAAATCAAGAGACGACGGTTACAGTTTCCAACCTCGTTGTCACAGTCAATGGCTGGAACGAGAAGAAGGAGCAGTCCACTGTCAACCTCACNANNGGCGCTACGGCATCTACGAGATTCTTTGAGTACATCATCAAGGACGANCTCGGCGAGATTTACTCNGCAAGCGACGTNCTGACNGCNGGTGTCGGTAAGCTCTTCTCAATCGAGCTTGCNGTNAAGGACTCCGAAGCATTCAAGGATGCAAACGGCAACTACTATATCGAGATTCTCTACACGGATGAGAAGTACCAGAAGCTGTACTTCACAACCGAGAAGATACTCATTGAGAAGCCCGAGCTGAAGATTGCAAGCAAGGAATTCAACAGAAACGAGCAGNCGTTCGANATAAATGATTGGACGAACCTCAGCAAGTATNTGTCTATGGACCAACCGCTGTCTTACTTGAGACAAACGGAAGCGGGNACCTACAGCATCACGTTCTCCTTCAAGGAAAACTCCGTTGCTGTATGGTCGGACGGCACTGCTGAGCCGTACACGCTCACGTTCACAATCACCGCAAAGGAAATCGAGAAGCCAGTCATTGCAAATGCAGGCTACACGGGTTCCGAGATTGACGTCCTTGCTCAGTATCTCTTGGATAACGGCAGCGACTACATCGTGATAAACAACGATAGCAACAAGGGTACGGCTGCTGGCGAGTACACGCTCAGCCTCAGCTTGAAGTATCCTGACAGCACGGTATGGGCTGGCGGCGACAACGAAGATTTGGAATTGAAGTGGAACATCACGCAGAACAAGCTTTCCACTCCGTCCAACAACGGCAAGTGGACAGTGTTCGACGGCGCAAACCATGACCTGTATGAACTCTGCGGATTGCAGTCTGACTGGAGCAACTTCTACAACGTAACTATCCAATACTCCGCAGACGGCGAGACGTACGGTACCTTCAACGGTAGCACCGCATATAACGCAGGCAACTACAAGCTCACCTTCCAAATCAAGGCAGAGCTCAACCCCGAGGGTGCAGAGAACGTAGTNTGGTCAAAGGACGGCTCAAAGGACGATATCGAAATCGTTATCACCGTTGCAAAGCTTGAATTGAACGTCATTGCTTGGACCGAGAATAAGAACGCGTCCACNGTCCAACTCGAAAGCGGTTCATTGCCGGAGAGNGGAGTGAGCTACATGTTCAGAAACGCAAGCGGTACAGAGGTCACTGAGGCTGACGTACTCGCGGCGGGCGAGGGCGTGAAGTTCTCCAAGGAACTCGTAGTAAGCGATACGACGAACATCGCCATAACCGACGAGGCAGCAACTCTCAAGAGATACTACTTCGTAATGGTAGTACACGAGATGGAAATCCCCGAGATGACTACGACATCCGTAGCCTACACGGGCAAGAACAACATCTTCTATATCAACGACTGGGATTTGTATTCACCGTACGTGGAAATCGTAGCGGATGCAAGTGACAGTCTCACGCAACAGGATGCAGGCAAGTATCAAGTATTGCTGCGCATAAAGGATACGACGATAGCAACTTGGAGCGACGGCTCAATCGATGACGTCACGCTGTACTTCGAGGTCACGCAGATTGTTGTAAACGGTAGATGGGACAACAAGAACCTGCCGCATACGTTCGTCGTGATGGGTGACTATCCTGTAAGCAACGACTTGCTCTCGACTCTGACCTACACCGACAAGGACGGCGCAACGGTCACGGCGGCTGACTTGAAGCAGGGTGGCACGTACACCGCAACGGTTGCAATCGCTCGTTCTTATGCAACGAACTACGTGTTTGACGAAAATATCGAATTGACGTCCACGTTCACGATGCCGATTGACTACACCGAGCTCTCTCTGCCGACGCTCAGAAACGCGAAGCTCGCTTACAACGGTTCTGCCCAAACCTTCGAAATTTCAAGATGGGATGCGCTCTATGCTGACTATCTTGAAGTCTCAGCTGGTTCGCTCACGCAGACGAACGCAGGCAAGTATCAAGTGACGCTCCACATCAAGGACGACGTGTTCGCAATCTGGAAGGACGGCACCTCGGATGACGTAACGCTTGAATTCGAGATTACGGCAGTGACGGTCAACGCAACGTGGGATACGGAGGGTTCAATCCCGACGCTCGATACGTCAGCAACGGTCTACGCAGGCGGCGAGCTGCCCGCAGGACTCATCACTTACTCATTCAAGGATGATAAGGGCAACGTGTTTGACGTGTCTTCGGAAACCTTTGCTGCAGGCGTAACCTACTATGCAACGGCAACGATTCACTCCGATTACATCAAGAACTTCACGTTTGCAAGTGACGTTCAGTCGGTACTCGTATTCACGGTTGAGGATGGCGCAATCATCCCGACAGAGCTTACAAAGCTTGACAAGCCTACGCTTGTTNTAGATAAGCAACAATTTACAGGTGGCAACCTCACGTTCGCAATTGAGAACTGGGATGTAACCTATAAGCAATACCTCGAAGTGGTTGGCGACCTCACGGTTGTTGACGCAAAGACGTACANCGTNACNGTCCGCTTCAAGGACGGCGCAACCGCAATCTGGGCGACGGGCGGCATGGAAGACGTAGTGCTTACCTTCACCGTCACACCNAAGACGATAACGGGTAGCTGGATATTCGACGATGANGANGCNGNACATCCGTACGTNGANNTGNTNGAGGACGGCTTCGGCGGACTCCCGANCGACTTGCTCAGCTACGTCATCACCGACGNNGANGGCAACGTNNTCGANANCGTAAAGNGCGGCACGTCATATAAGATTGTNGTAAGCGTTACGGATACCAACTATGCGTTTGACAGCAACTTCGAGACGGAGAAGGTGTTCAAGCTCAACTCCGACGGTACGATTGAGGAAATCGTCGTTGTAAGAATGGAATTGCCTGTGTTCGAGCAATCCGCAATCGTCTTCGACGGCACGGCTCATACGTTCACCATCGTAGACTTCGACAAGATTTCCAAGTACGTTGAAGTCAAGGGCGACAGCCTCACGCAAACGCAGGTTGGCAAGTATAAGGTAACCTTCCACATCATCGACGCTGCAGTTGCAACGTGGGTTGGCGGCAACACGGGTGACTATTCAATCACCTTCGAGGTTCTCGCAAGAACGACCGCACTGCCTGTGGATATGCCTGAAATGCTTGAGGATACGCTCTCGTACACAGGTCAACCGATTACGTTTGAAATAGCTGATTGGTATGAGAAGTATGCGGATATCGTCAGACTCCTTGGCGATGACCTCACTCAGACNGAAGTTGGCGTGTACAACGTAACACTCCACATCAAGGATACGTCGGCGTTCATCTGGAGCAACGGCAAGACGGAAGACATCACGTTGACGTTCGAGATTACGCAGCACGAAATCGTTGGTGCTTGGGAGCTTGGNGAACGCNTGCCGTTCTTCAACCCCGACACCGAAGTGTTCGGCGAGTATCCGGAAGGTCTGTTCAAGTACACAATCAAGGACAGCAACGGCAATGTGGTTGAGTTNAAGTACACCAAGACGGAAGTCACGTACTACATGTATGTTGAACTTACAAACGACAGCTTCAAGTTTGCTGACGATGTAAATACGACGTTCCTCTTCAGATACTCTGAGAGCAACGAGCTGTACGCAGTTGAAGTACAGGTGCTTGATAAGCCGCAGTTTGTTGAGCCTATCATCGCTTACGATGGAGACGCTCACACNTTCGTGATTGACAACTGGGATTACTTGAGCCAGTACCTCACCATGACTGGTGATAGCCTCACTCAGAGCGAGGTTGGCGAGTACAGAGTCACGTTCACCATCAAGGACATCACCCTTGCAATGTGGGAGGACGAGACGTACAGAACGCACACCGTCNTNTTCAAGATTGAGGTGAACACCAACGATACGACCGAGCTTGATACGCCTGTTCTGAACATGACGTCAGTCAAGTACGACGGCAAGGCACACACCTTCGAAATCCTCGATTGGGCNACCAAGTACGAAGGACTCGTTGAGATAAGCGGTGACGACTTCACACAGACCAAGGCTGGCAAGTACTCCGTAACACTCGTGATAAAGAACAAGTTCTTGTACAAGTGGGCAAACGGCACGTCTACGATGGTTCTCAACTTCGAGATTGAATCCATCAAGATTGGCGGTAGCTGGGTATGGGGCAGCGGTCTCCCGCGCTTCGAGCTCTCANGTGGCGGCGGCACTGCAAGCGAAGCTCAGATTGCAGTCGACAACGACGATGCTCAAATCTCTGATGACGAAATGCCNGAATTGACTTACGAATATGTAATATCCGTAAGAGAAAACGACGGCTATAAGACAGTGTGGGTTGGCAGCGAAGAGAACCTCCAAAGNGCAATTGAGCGTCTGTGGCCGAACGAGAACTTCTATATGACGATTAGATTCTCTGACCCGAACTATGAGCTTGAAGAAGAAATTAAGACCATAGTGTTCAGACTTAANGACGAGAACGAAGTCATTGAGGTTGAAACGGGCGTAGAACTCGACGACGTGAAGCTGGTTATTGACGCAATGCAGTACGACGGTATGACAAAGGTCTTCGAGATTCAGAATTGGGATTACTTGAAGAGATATGTCGAAATCGTTGAGGAAGAGGGCGAGTACATTCTCCAACAGAGCGAGATTGGCTCGTACTCACTGACGCTGCGCCTCATCGACCCGAGTCTTGCAACATGGAAGAAGGGTCAGCCGACTGGCGACAGAAAGCTCATGTTCAGCATCACTGCTGAAGAGCCGTACGTCACCTTCGACCGTCCGAGCTTCGAGAACGACGTTATGACCTACACAGGTCAGCCGATTGAGTTCAAGATTAAGGACTGGGAGAGACTCAAGAAGTATGTCGGAATAAGAGAAGAGGCTGGCGTTGCGCTCCTCACTCAGACGGAAGTTGACTCCTACGAGATAACGCTTTACGTCACAGACAACAAGCTCACTTGGTCGGACGGCACGAAGAATGACGTAACGCTCAGATTCAAGATTAACAAGCGCGAGCTTATGGGTACTTGGAATAAGTCCGATAAGGTGCCTACGCTTGACATCGACAACAGCGGCTATGTAACCGCGCTTCCCGATGGTGTGATTGTAAGCATCATAACGGACAGCAACGGCAACGTTGTTGACAGAGCGGCTTTGGCAGACGGTGAAATCTACCTCATGACGAATACCGTCGGCGAGAGCCACGTAGGCAGCTATCAGCTCCCAAGCGAGCTCCGCATGAAGTACTTCAAGTACAATGCAAACGGCACATGGGAAGAAGTTGGTGCATTCCCCGCAGAGGAGAAACCTGACCTCATCGTATGGCTCGCGATTGCAGTATCTGTAATCCTCGTCGTATTCCTTGTCGCACTCGTAATCTTCATGCTCCGTGTCATCTCTGAGAGAAAGAGACAGAACAGAGCTCACGAGGATTTGGAGCAACAGAAGATAGACGTTGAGGCGGAGGCGCTTGAGGAAGCGAGCGGCAAGAAGGGCAAGAAGTCCAAAAAGAAATAAGTTATTGCGCCAAACGTCACACCTTGTGCAATTCCCCACAAAATCGGGACGTTTTGCGGGGACACAAGAAGCACTGTGGTACGCGCATTCGTGTGCAACAAGGTAATGGTGTAGTAACTGAAAAACTAATCACACGAGATGCGCTGTGAGCGCAAACTCTTAAAGGGCAAAAAGCAGGAAGCGAATTCCTGCTTTTTGCGTAATTAAATGTAGAATGTGGATAGGTGCAAAACGACAGCAGGTTAGGATGTGAACACGACGAGTCGCCGTTCAAGAGACTGCACTGCGCGTGCAGGGCGCGCGCCCCGACAGAAAACTGGTATAATAAAACCCACCGAACACTTCGGTGGGTTTATGATACTTTATATATAATTTATTGTTTGTGGGGTGATATTACATTCTCGTTGTTTTATCTTCACCAATGCCAGTCATGCCGTCAAGCACGTACTTCTTGCCGTTGGTGCCTGTCACGTAGCCGCTAAGCTTGCCGAATGGCAGAGCATAGTAGCACTCAAGAATACCTGCATGTATTGGCATATAGAACACCTTGCTTATCTTGAAGGTTACGTCAACCAAGCCCAAGCCTTTCTCGTCCGTGACGTGCCACTCGTTTGCTTTCTTCTTGCCGTCCTTGTGAGTGAACACGACAGGGGGCAGGGGGTGAAGCTCATTGCCAACCCAGATGAAGTTTTCATTGTAGTTGTCTTGGTCTACGGATTGATTGCGCGTGAGGTTGAAGCCAAAATACTTTTCCTCGCCGTCGTCGTTTATCTTGCACATGGTTGTGAGCCAATCGTAGTGCGCCTTATAAGGATAGTAGCCCTTGTGGTCATCGATTATGCCGACCGTGCGGGAGTTTGCCTCGTACACCTTTCCGTTGAGGACGATATTGCCCGTCACCTTGAATAAGTCCTTTTCGCTGTACAGAGGATTGCAAAGCTCGCCGTTTTTATCCTTTGCAAGAGGCATAACCGCATTTGAAAGAGGGGATACGCGCTCGAATTTCATGTTGATTGAAAACTCGCCGCACTTGCCCTTGGTGTGACCTTTTGCGCTTGCCTTGCCGTTTAGCAGGTCGTTGTCAATGCGATAATTGCTGTGCTTGGTCTTGCAGAGGCAGTAGTCGCTGACAAGCTGAGCCGCAACTCTCGATTTCTTTTTGGTGACGATATTGCGCCAGCTGTAAATCTTGTCCTCCGCCTTGTCGTACCAAACGAAGATAGAGAAGCCCATTCCGAACGTGGTCTTGTACACTGCGCTGATAAGCGAGCCTTCGTCCATGTTGACTTCAAACGCTTCCCATTCGGTGAGTCTGCTTGCTTTCTTCTTAGCGGACGCTTTTTTGCCGCATGGCTTATCCGCGTCAAGCAGGTTCAGCTCCTTGAATGAAGAGTCAAATGTTCCGTAATGCACCTTGCCGTTTTCAACAACGCTGTCGGGCGTAGGCGCTGGTTTGCGCTTTGGTGAAATATAATCTGGGTATTCTATCATAATTTTCTCCTTATATAGACAAATTCTAACATAATTATATGCGTAATGCAATACAGATTTTTGACAACTGTACAAAAAGTTTTTTATTTCATTATATATTGAGAAATTTCAGCTATAATCGACAAAGCCGAGCAAAACAAACGAGCTGCTGTTTGCAGCTCGTTTGAAAGAGAACAGTTTTAAGGGGGTATCAGATGCTGCCTGCTATAATTGCGAAAATCATCGCTAAGGCAATAAAGCCAACATAAATGCCCCCAATTATAGCGAGTATCTTTGAGATTTTTGAACCGTCTTTTTTGCATTTTACTATCCATGCTATGAAGAATA
>JAAVHW010000047.1 GCA_014799525.1 Clostridiales bacterium
AACATTTTTATGGTTATACACTTCAGTACGGTGAATTTATTTAACTTATTTCACTTCTTCATAGTTATCGTTGTAGAATGCAATCCCAAAAGTGTTTTTTCGATTGGGGCTTTAAAAACAAGGACATAGCCTTTGCGCTTATAGGTATCGATATAATTATTTACTGTTACCTCAAGCATCCCCCTTGAACCCGCAGTAAATGTTTTAGTTATTGCTTCTTCTTTCTTTTGTTGTGTAATCGGTTTTGTTTGTTTTTTTGATACGGCATTTTGTTCTTTCAAAAAATCCTTTAAAAAATCCTTATAACCGCGTTCCAATTGAATATCTGAGTCGCACAAAACCGCAATACGTTTATCAAAGGCTGCAACATCATTCCTGTCAGCCTCTGAGGTGTCTAAATAAGTGTGCTCCTTAAAGCGTTGGTCATAAGTGTTTTGTAATTCACACAATGAACGTCCAATCTGATACTTATCCTGCCCGTCGGCAATATGACGTTCGTATTTATCAATCATTTTGTTTGCTTCTTTTATCACTATTGGCACCTCTTTTTGTTTGCGAACCTTTTCTTCTGCCCTAAATTTTTCCCAATATTGCTTTGATTCTTCTCTTGCTTGCCGTGATTCTTCTCTTGCTTGCCGTTCATTTGCTTTTTTTACAATTCTTTTTATTATAAAAATTAGAATTAAAATTACTATAACAATTATAATAAAAGCTTTCATATCGTTATCCTCCATAAAATAAAAAGTGCGCCTATCTGAGTAGACGCACAAAAAACGCAAACTCCGATAGTCGCCAAACCAACTGATAAAGCAAGAACTAATCCACACTATTTACAGTAGGAATTTGCATTTTTATCAAATACAAATGTAAATAGCATATAAGGATATAACTATCTTATAAATATAAAAATAGCCCCTGCAATTCTATTCAGTTGATTTGGCGACTATCAGTATAGCATACTTACAATTATAAAGCAATGCTTTTATAAAATCTCCTTGTCACTGTGGCTGATGCTCGTATATGATATACAAACTCAAAAGCGCAAAGAAAAACCTAAACCGAATGTCCGATTTAGGTCCTTATTGGCGGAGAAAGAGGGATTTGAACCCTCGCTACGATTCTCTCGTACTACTCCCTTAGCAGGGGAGCCCCTTCGGCCTCTTGGGTATTTCTCCATGCCGAATATGTTGCGTGAGCGTGTTTTGAAACATTTTCACTGATAGCTTTTATATACTATCACACGCGAGCAAATATGTCAATGATTTTTGCAGAGTAAGAATTTAGCGGAAATTGCAACGCATTACGCAAATCATTGATGAGCAACAAAAAAAGACGCGAATGCGTCTTGTTTGGTAGTTGTGAGTGGACTCGAACCACCGACCCCCACCTTATCAGGGTGGTGCTCTAACCGACTGAGCTACACAACTATATTGTGGTGGAGATACACGGATTCGAACCGAGGACCTCCTGAATGCAAATCAGGCGCTCTACCAACTGAGCTATATCCCCACGTGAATGCTTTAAGATAATATCATCTACGGCAGCTTTTGTCAAATGTTTTTTGCTAATTACCAAAATTCTTACGTTTATATTTTGTTTTGCGGATATTCTTGACAGNGCGGGGTTTTTGTGTGATAATAAATCAAAGCTTTTAAGTCGATACGAGATATCGGCAAGGCGGTGATAANTTGGCATAGGGTTTGGGATATCCNAGCCGTATTGCAGTGCGATTTCATGGTCTTGCCGTATGGGCAGGATTTTTTTGTTTGATGAGGGATTGAATGCTTGCGGCTTTGGCTTTGAGGAGATGCTACTATGAAGAATGACAATATGCCGTTATTTATAGGTTGGACGACTCTTGAGGAGCGTGAACGNATGTCGTTTGACTATTCAACGCTTGGCAGACAAGATATAAAGGATGACGAGAACATCGTCGTTTTTCCCGGTTTTTGTGACGTGCACGTGCATTTCAGAGAACCGGGCTTTTCATATAAGGAGACGATAGCAAGCGGTTCTATGGCGGCGGCGCATGGCGGCTATACGGCGGTTTGCACGATGCCGAANCTTAATCCTGTTCCCGACAGCAAGGATAACTTGAAACAGCAGTTGGATATAATCGAGCGCGACGCGGTGATTGACGTATATCCGTACGGCGCAATCACAAAGGGCGAGAAGGGCGCAGNGCTGTCCGATATGGAAGATATAGCAAATGACGTGATTGCATTTTCAGACGACGGCAGAGGCGTACAGACGGAAGAGATGATGAGNGCGGCGATGCTCAAAGCCAAGTCGCTTGGCAAGATGATAGTTGCGCACTGCGAGGTCAACGANTTGCTTAACGGCGGCTATATCCATGACGGAGAGTATGCTAAGTCGCACGGTCATGCAGGTATATGCTCGGCAAGCGAGTATGAGCAGATTGCAAGAGACATCCGTCTTGCGANGGAAACTGGCTGCGCATATCACGTATGCCACATATCCACAAAGGAGAGCGTTGAGCTTNTACGNAAGGCAAAGGCNGACGGTGTAGATATAACGTGTGAGACTGCGCCGCACTANCTTGTGCTTGACGACAGTGATTTGCAGGAGGACGGAAAATGGAAGATGAATCCGCCTCTTCGNGGNNANNAGGATAGGCTTGCGCTTATTGAGGGTNTCAAGGACGGCACCATTGATATGATTGCCACCGACCACGCNCCGCATTCGGCAGAGGAGAAGGCAAGGGGCTTGAAAGGCAGTCCGTTTGGAATAGTCGGAATTGAAACGGCATTNNCNATACTTTACACAAAACTCGTGTTAAACGNTGTAATTTCGCTTGATAAACTCGTGAATTTGCTATCTGGNAATCCTCGAAAGAGGTTTGGCATTCCGTACAGCGGCTGTACCGTATGGGACTTGAACGCAAGCTGGGAGGTTACGCCCGACGNGCTTTTGTCACAGGGTAAGTCAACCCCGTTTATGGGTNAAAAGGTATTTGGCAAAAATCTATACACGGTGTGCAGNGATAAGACTGTATATCGCGCGGATAAATAGAAATAAATATTTTAGGAGAAATACATTATGGCAAAGAGAACTGACATNAAGAAAATTCTTATTATCGGCTCGGGTCCTATCGTNATTGGACAGGCGGCTGAATTTGACTATGCAGGCACTCAGGCGTGTCTCGCGCTCAAGGAAGAGGGCTACGANGTTATCTTGGTCAACTCCAATCCTGCGACCATCATGACGGATACGTCCATTGCGGACAAGGTTTATATGGAGCCGCTCACGCTTGAATACATCGCAAAGATTTTGCGCTACGAGCGTCCCGACGCAATCGTCCCTGGCATTGGCGGACAGACGGGATTGAANCTNGCAATGCAGCTTGAAAAGAANGGCGTACTNAAAGAGTGCGGNGTTGANCTTCTCGGCACGAGCAGTGAGAGTATCGAGCGCGCAGAGGACAGAGAGCTTTTCAAGGAAATGTGTCAGTCNATAGGCGAGCCTGTCATTCCGTCAGAGATAACCTATGACCTCGAGCAAGCNAANAAGGCGGCAAANGAGATTGGCTATCCCGTAGTATTGCGCCCNGCNTTTACNCTTGGNGGAACGGGCGGCGGCTTTGCAAACAACGAAGAGGAGCTTGTTGAAATAGGTATGAACGCGTTCAAGCTTTCGCCNGTACANCAAGTGCTTATTGAAAAGAGCGTNAAGGGCTACAAGGAGATTGAGTTTGAGGTCATGCGCGANTCAAACGACCACGCAATCACGATTTGCGGAATGGAGAACGTAGACCCAGTTGGCGTNCACACGGGNGACTCAATCGTCGTTGCGCCTATCCTTTCGCTTAACGACCACGACCTNAAAATGCTCAATGACAGNGCGATAAAGATTATCCGCGAGTTGAAGATAGAGGGNGGCTGCAACGTACAGTTTGCACTCAATCCAAACAGCAGCGAGTATTATCTGATTGAGGTCAACCCCCGCGTATCGCGCTCATCCGCGCTTGCTTCAAAGGCGAGCGGTTATCCAATNGCAAGAGTTACGGCAAAGATTGCTGTCGGTATGGCGCTTGAGGATATCCCNGTAGCNGGCGGAACGGCGGCGATTGAGCCGAGCCTCGATTATATCGTAGCAAAGTTCCCNCGCTTCCCGTTTGATAAGTTTGCAACGGCAAAGAACACGCTCGGCACACAGATGAAAGCGACAGGCGAGGTTATGGGTATTGGCTCCAACCTTGAAGAGTGCTTCTTGAAGTCAATACGCTCGCTTGAAACAGGCGTATGCCACCTGCACCTTGCAAAGTTTGACAAGTTCTCCAAGGAAGAGTTGTTCGACTATCTCAACGAATTTAAGGATGACAACATCTATGCAATAGCGGAGCTCATTCGTAGAGGTGCAACAATCGAGGAGCTTCACAAGGTTACGATGATAACCGAGCTGTTCTTGGAATCCATAAAGAAGATTGTTGATATGGAAGGCAAGCTCGCAAGCGGCGTAGGCAATATAGAACTGCTCAAGGAAGCGAAGAAGATGGGCTTTGGGGATAAGTTTATTGCAAAGCTTTGGAACAAAAAAGAGATTGAGGTTTACAACCTGCGCAAGCAAAACGGAATTACGCCCATATTCAAAATGGTGGACACCTTGCACACGGGCAAATATATTGCGTATCTCTATTCCTCGTACAGCGGAGAGAATGCTTCAATTCTCACGGACAAAAAGAAGATAGTCGTGCTTGGCGCAGGACCTATCCGTATAGGACAGGGCGTAGAGTTTGACTATTCCACAGTGCATGCCGTGCAGACGATAAGGCGCGCAGGCTATGAGGCGATAATCATAAACAACAACCCCGAGACCGTTTCTACTGACTACACGACAGCAGATAAGCTCTATTTCGAGCCGCTCACTCCCGAGGACGTTATGGCTATTATCGACTTCGAGAATCCCGAGGGCGTTGTTGCGTCACTCGGCGGACAGACGGCAATCAATCTTGCTCAGCCGCTTATGGAGCGCGGAGTCAAGATTATCGGCACGGACTGCGAGGCTATTGACCGCGCGGAGAACAGAGATAGCTTTGAAAAGGTTCTTGAATCACTCAATATCCCTCAACCTGAAGGACAGGCTGTCACCAACATCGAGGACGGCGTAAATGCGGCGAACAGAATAGGCTATCCCGTACTCGTGCGCCCGAGCTTCGTGCTTGGCGGCCGCGCTATGCAGATAGTCGCAAACGAGGAGCAGCTGCGCCATTACCTCAAAACCGCCGTTGAGATTGACGAGGATAAGCCCGTGCTTGTCGACAAATATATCATCGGTAAGGAAGTCGAGGTTGACGCAATCTGCGACGGCCGCGACGTATTTGTGGCAGGCATTATGGAGCTTGTCGAGCGTACGGGCGTTCACTCGGGCGACTCGATAAGCGTATATCCTGCGTTCAGCATTTCAAACAAGGTCAAGGGTACTATCCTGCAATATACAAAGAAGCTCGGCTTGGGTATAGGCATTGTCGGACTGTTCAATATTCAGTTTATCGTTGACGAGAATGAAAAGGTGTACATTATCGAGGTCAACCCGCGCTCGTCAAGAACTGTTCCCTTCCTCTCCAAGTCAACGGGATACAGCCTTGCAGATATCGCAACCGAAGTCATTATGGGCAAGAGCTTGAAGGAGCAGGGCATATTCGACATTTATCCGACGGAAAAGAAGAGATGGTACGTAAAGGTTCCCGTATTCTCATTCAACAAGATACGCGGACTTGACGCATATCTCTCTCCCGAAATGAAGTCCACTGGTGAAGCGATAGGCTATGACGACAAGCTCAACCGTGCGCTTTATAAGGCACTCCAAGCCTCGGGCATGAAGCTGCAAAACTACGGCACGGTGTTTGTCACAATATCCAATAAGGATAAAGAGGAAGCACTGCCGCTTGTGCGCAGATTCTACAATCTCGGCTTCAATATCGAGGCTACGTCGGGTACTGCGAAATTCCTCATTGAAAACGGAATCCGCACTCACGTACTCAAAAAGCTGAGCGACGGAAGTGAGGATATCCCCGAGGCGATAAGACAGGGACATATCGCGTACGTAATAAATACGCAGGACGTGCAGTCCACAGGTCAGATGCGCGACGGCTATATGATAAGAAAGAGCGCGATTGAAAACAACGTCACGCTGTTCTCCTCGCTCGATACCGTGCGCGTATTACTTGACGTATTAGAGGAAACAACTTTAACCATATCTACTATAGACGCATAATGGACTTTGCGCCGACTGTCACACCTTGTGCGTTGCACTGCGGTACGCACACTCGGACACATTCACATATGAAAGCTATGACAAATAATTCGTTTGGTGTCCGAGATGTGCTGTGAGCGCAATCGTCTATGGGGCAAAAAAATCACCCCACAAAACAGGGACGTTTTGCGGGGACCCCGAGATGGAAGTGAATTCCTACTTTTTGCGGAATTAAAGTTTCGCAAGCGAAACAAAATAGTCTAATTTATTAAGGATAAAATGAAACAAAATAATTTTAAAATTATTAAAAATGAGCCGCTTACCGCAAACGTATTTAAGATGATACTTGCTGGCGATACGTCGGCTATTACGGCGGCGGGGCAGTTTGTCAATTTGAAGATAGACGGACTGTATCTGCGCCGTCCAATATCCGTGTGCGACGATGAGGACGGTTTGCTTACGCTGGTATATAAGGTTGTCGGCAAGGGAACGGAAGCAATGAGCAAGATGAAAGAGGGCACTGTGCTTGACTTGCTTACTGGACTTGGCAATGGATACGACTTGTCAAAGGCAGGCGATAAGCCGTTGCTTATCGGCGGCGGCGTTGGCACTCCCCCTATGTACAACCTTGCAAAAAGGCTTGTAGCCATGGGCAAAACTCCTTCCGTAATTCTCGGCTTTAATACGAAGAGTGAAGTGTTTTATGCAGACGAGTTCGAAAAGCTTGGTTGCGATGTGACTGTGACAACTGTGGACGGCTCGTACGGCGTAAAGGGATTTGTCACAAATGCTATGGACAAAGAGTATTCCTATTTCTACGTTTGCGGAAACGAGCCGATGATGAAAGCGGTTTATGCCGGTTCCAAGACGAGCGGACAGTTCAGCTTTGAGGAGCGCATGGGCTGTGGCTTTGGCGCGTGTATGGGCTGCACTTGCAAGACCGTGACAGGCTATAAGCGCATATGCAAGGACGGTCCTGTGCTTGAAAAGGAGGAGATAATATGGCAGAAATGAGAGTTAATCTATGCGGAATAGAGCTTTTAAACCCTGTTATTGCTGCAAGCGGCACGTTTGGATATGGCTACGAGTTTGCCGAGTTCTATGACATAAACTGCCTTGGTACGTTCTCGTTTAAGGGTACGACAAAGGAATCAAGATTTGGCAATCCTACGCCGCGTATTGCAGAATGCACGGCAGGGCTTATAAACTCGGTAGGCTTGCAAAACCCAGGGGTTGACAAGGTTATAGCAGAGGAACTGCCCAAGCTCGCAAAGTGCTTTGACAAAAAGGTTATGGCAAACGTGGGCGGCTTTTCTGTAGAAGAGTATCAGTATACTGCCGCAAAGCTCGACAAGTGCGAGCAGGTTGGGTGGCTTGAAGTGAATATATCATGTCCCAACGTGCACGACGGCGGATTGAATTTCGGCTCGTCCGCAGCAGCGGCGGCGCAGGTCACGGCTGCCGTCAAGGCTGTCACAACAAAGCCTGTGATTATCAAGCTGTCGCCAAACGTGACGGATATTGTCAGCGTCGCAAGGGCGTGTGAGGACGCGGGCGCGGACGGAATAAGCCTTATCAATACACTGCTTGGTATGCGCATAGACTTAAAGACAAAAA
>JAAVHW010000048.1 GCA_014799525.1 Clostridiales bacterium
ACAGCTCCGCAACATAGAATCGCGTATTATCCACGCCGTAGCCGCGCATAGTAGCAGGATGCACTTCGCCGATAAATCCGACGCATTTGCCGCCTACGATAACCTCTGCGCCTCTGCCCGTGTGCAAATACGGACGCGTACTGCGCACATACTCGGCTTTAAGCTTGAGAGTGCTAAGCACCTCCTCAACTGCCGCCTTGACCGTAAAGAAGTCGCAGCCGTCGCCGTACATACCTATGCACAGCCTTTCCTCTTCTGTCGGAAGCTCCTCAAGCGGCAACGATTTGGGCAGATAAACCCTTGCGACCTCAAACAGCGAAGCCTCCTTATTGAAGTGCGTAAGATTGTAAGTAAGCGTTTCAATCATGCTATGCGTAAGCGTGGTGCGCATTACGCTGAGAGCCTCACCAATCGGATTGAGCAGGCGAATATATTTTCTCGCGCCGTCATCCTTCGGGAGTCCGAGCTTATCCGCAAAGTCGGGAGACGTGAAGGAATACGTCACACTCTCGTGCAAGCCGCAGGAGCAAAGCGTTGACTTTATCAAATCTACAACCTTAATCTTATCGGGTACGTCAGCCGTAGTAAGCGAGGCATATTCAAACAGAGTCGGCTTGATATGATTGTATCCGTACACACGGATAAACTCTTCAGCAATGTCGTTCACACCGACTATATCTTCTCTGTCCTCGCCAACGCTTGCAATAAGCTTTTCGATGTAGAAACAAGTATCTTTGCCGCCCATTGTAAATTCATGCTTATCTTTACGAGTAGAAACCTTGATTCCGAGCTTTTCAAGTATGGAAATAAGCTTTCTCTTTGGCACGTCGCAACCGAGAATAAACGCTATGTCGTGAATGGTAAATTCAATTTCTCTCGCGGTCTGATAAGGCGCTTTTACGTCAATCTTGCCGCCAACAATCTTGCCGCTTCCGCTCTCATATATAAGCGTGAGCGCGCGCTCAATAGCGTCCTGCTGCGACGCAAAGTCAATGCCTTTTTCAAACCTTGCCGAGCTATCCGTCCTAAGTCCAAGCGTACGCGAGGTGCGGCGGATATTGTCGCGAGCAAACTTTGCCGCCTCGAACACAACCTCTTTCGTATCCGACTTAATTCCGCTGTTTGCGCCGCCCATAACGCCTGCTATTGCAATTGGCTTTTCGCTGTCACAAATCACAAGCATGCTCTTGTCAAGATGATTCTCCTTGCCGTCAAGAGAAACTATTACCTCGTCCTTTGCCGCATTGCGAACGACAATTTTATCCCCAGCAATTTCGCGCCTGTCGAATGCATGCATAGGTTGACCAACCTCAATCAGCACGTAATTGGTAATGTCCACGATGTTGTTTATCGGGCGAATTCCAACCGCGCGCAAGCGGGATTTAATCTTCTGCGAGGACGGGAACACCTTGACGTTCTTCACGCCTGCCGCCATATATCTCGGGCACAATTCCTTATTTTTAACGGATACGGAAACCATATCCTTAACGCTGTCATCGGTTGTTTCGTAGCCTATATGCAAGCCGCGGCAGTCAGTATTCAGCGCAACGGCGACCTCTTTTGAGAGCTTGTAAATACTGTTGCAATCTGGACGGTTTGCAGTCACTCCGACGTCCAAAATTACGTCGTCATAGCCAAGCGCATTGAGCGCGGGTGTGCCAAGAACAGTATCCTCCGCAAAGCGGAGAATATCGCCTGCCTTTTGTCCTTCTACGTCGTCGACCGTAAGTCCGACTTCTTCAAGTCCGCAAAGCATACCCTCGCTGCGCACTCCGCGAAGCTCGCCCGCATTTATAGTGCTTCCGTCTGCAAGCACCGCGCCATCAAGTGCAACGGCAATCGTTTCGCCGCCCTCTACGGGTACGTTTGTGACAACCTGAATTTTCTTTTTGCCGCCAATCTGTATCTTGGTTACGCGAAGTCTATCCGCATTGGGATGCTGCTTGACGTCTACAATCTTACCGACTACAACATCCTTAACCTTCTTGTCCTGATAAATTATCTTCTCCACCTCGAAGCCAATCGCTACAAGCTTATCGGCGAGCTTTTCGGGAGACACGTTTATATCTACAAAATCTTTAAGCCATGAAATTGGTGCTAACATAACCTATCCTCCTCAGTTGAACTGTTTCAAAAAGCGCATATCGTTTTCGTAAAGCAGCTTGATGTTTGGTATACCGTACTTAATCATTGCGATACGGTCTATGCCGAAGCCGAACGCAAAGCCGCTGTACTCCTTGCTGTCAATTCCGCACATATCGAGTACGGCAGGATTGACAATGCCAGCGCCGAGTATCTCAACCCAGCCTGTACCCTTGCATACGCGACAACCCTTGCCGTGGCACACCGAGCAAGTCACGTCCACCTCGACGGACGGCTCCGTAAACGGGAAATATGACGGGCGCAAGCGCACCTTTGTATCCTTTGAAAATATCTTCTGCGCAAAGGTCTGCAAGCACCCTTGCAAATCGCCCATGGTAATATGCCTGTCTATCGCCAAGCCCTCAAACTGATTGAATATGGGGCTGTGCGACGCGTCATCGTCGCTTCTATACACCTTACCAGGAACGACTACGCGAATTGGCGGCTTTTGAGACTGCATAATGCGCGCCTGCATAGCCGAGGTCTGCGTACGCAAAAGGAAGTTTTCATTCACGTAGAACGTATCCTGCATATCACGCGACGGATGGTCCTTGGGGATATTGAGCAGTTGGAAGTTGAAAATATCGCTTTCAATCTCAGGTCCTTCGTCAACGCTGAAGCCCATATTTGCAAATATCTCAATAAGCTCGCGCCTAATCAGCGTAAGCGGATGAAGCGTGCCTATCTTTTTGCCGTGTGCAGGCATAGTCACGTCTATCTCCTCTTCCTTGAGCTTGCGCTCCTCCTCGATACGGGCAAGAAGCTGTGCCTTAGCCTCGAGCGCATTCTCAACAACGCCTCTCATTTCGTTTACGAGCATACCGATTTTGGGACGCTCTTCCTTGGGTACTTTTGCCATATCGCGCATAATAGCGGAAATTTCTCCGCTTTTGCCAAGGTACTTTACGCGCACGTCATTCAGTTGAGCCGTAGTCTCGGCATTTTCAATCATTTCAAGCGCGGCGAGCTTTATGCCGTCCAGTTTTTCTTTCATAGCCACTCCAAATCTACACGCGCACACACGCAATAAAGCGCGCACACACGAATATAATAATTATAAAAAGAATAACAATATAAAAGCAATAAGTCAACAACTTGCCATAAAATGAAAAAAATTGAAGAGTAAACAAACAAATTTTTAATGTTTGAATGACAAAATTACTTATCTGTCAAAACTGGAATTACTTGTCTGCAATTTTAAGCGTAATATCAAGCGGCTTATCGCCAAGCCGAATCTGGTCAACACCGCTTAGCTTTGTGCTACCCAAATAAAGCTCCTTTTCCTCACCCCTTGAAATATGCAGGGAGTTTTTTACGCCGTACGCACTGAAAACTATATCCGCACTCTCTATCTGCCGTGGAAGCATAGGCGACAGTCTTAGTTTACCACCGCTTGTGGATATGCCGAAATTTATGGTATGAAATTTAAATAACGGTTCAAAAGTATTCTCAAATTCAAGCATTTTTGAAATACTTTTACCATTTCTACCGCGTTTTACCCTATTTGGCGCGAAGTATAAATTCATAAAATGGCTTGACGAAAGTGCGCTTGCAAGCATTGTCATATCCCTCTTTTGCCTTATAAAGCAAAAGGTTCTTGAAAATAGATTTATCCTTGAGAGCGCGATATGCCCTGCCGACGCACTCTGCATATACTTTTCAAGCCGTATCACGTACATAAACTCATCAAGATTTTCCTTATCGCTTGCCTCCTGCACAAGCATAAGAAAGTTTTGCTTGACGGCAGGCTGAGCGGCTGCAAACACCTCAAATTTGTCCAAAATTTCAAGCGGCGTATACATTCTTGAAAAATCGTATTCACAAATTTCTTTTGCGGTATTTAACAGTGCTTTTATCTGCATGCAAATTGCGGTCGTCACGTCCGAATGCAGCTTTCCAAAATACTCCATTCTGTAACCCGCCCGCACCGCGCATATACTCAAAAACAGCTTGGATTTTGCAAGCTTCTGATACCTTGGGCTTAGCAAAGCGGGATTATATACGTACTTTGCCGCAAGCGTATGCACCCTTGCAAGCGTATCAAGCTGCTTATAAACATAGCAAAGCTTTTCCAAAATCACATACGTAAACGCTCGCCTCATCACAAGTATTTCCTTAAACGATAGCGTGCGCCGTTTGTTTTGCTCTTCAATTGCAGCTTTCACTCTGTCCTCGCAGAAGCGATAGTCAGAATGCGCAAGACAGAATCTTGCAAGCAGGACGGCGCGCGGCTCGCCGTCTATAGACGGCAGCTCGTCAAGCTCCGTGTAATCGTTTTTTAAAAACGCTTTCACTTCGTCCTCAATTGATACGAAGTCCTGAAAAAAGTCGCCGTATCTCTTCCACTTGAGCTTTTGCATTGTAAGCTTGATACTGTTTGCATACTGTTTACTGCTGTTTTTTGAACCCTCTTTGGGAAGCGGCAGGTCTTTTACATAATCCTTTGCAAGCTCATTGAAGCAGGAATCATCGTACTCGTCATAGTACAATGGACGCACCTTTGGGCGAGTCAGCAGATATACGACTATGAACACCGCCACTATGGAAATTGATACTGCATATTCCATAACAATATATATTGACAAAAGATAAAGCTTTTAACCACTTCGCTTTGGTTTATAGGCTAAGATAAAAACGCATTGAATGGATATCAGATTTATCCACCCTACTGTTTTCGCTTGCAAAAATCTCAAAATAATGCTTTAATTGTATTGCGAGTTAGCCAGACGGTCGCATGAAATATTTGAGGAAAGTCCGAGCATCACAGGGCAAGGGTGCCGGGTAACTCCCGGTGGAGGCGACTTTAAGGACAGTGCAACAGAAAAATACCGCCGCTTTATGCGGTAAGGATGGAAAGGCGAGGTAAGAGCTCACCCGCAATTTGGCGACAATGCGCGATGTAAACCCCACCCGATGCAAGATTGGAGCATAACGTGTAGCCCGCACGCTCCGCACATCGCTTGAACGGCGCAGAAATGCGTCGTCTAGATAGATGACCGTCCAATACAGAACTCGGCTTACAGACTAATCTCGCATATGGAAAACAACAGCGCAAGAGCTGTTGTTTTTCTTTTATTTGTTTAGAATTTATTTAAGATTTATGAAATTTCAATGTTTTACTTCAAACCTTGCTTATATCTTTCCGCCCAAGCTTTCATTTCTTTTGCGTGAGGAATTGCAAACTGACTGTAATCATTGCCGCCTATCAGTCTTGCAACCTCGTCTGTATCGTCATCGAGCAAGTCTACGTGCGTAAGCGTTTTTCCGCCCTTAGTTGACTTGGATATCAGATAATGGCTATCCGCCATAGCGGCAAGGCTCGGCATATGCGTGACCGCAATGACCTGACGGTTGCGTGAGATATTGCACAGCTTCTCTGAAACGACAGCAGATATATTACCCGAAATTCCCGTATCAATCTCGTCGAACACCATAGTGCCAATGCCGTCTATTCCTGCGACTATATTTTTGAGTGCAAGCATAAATCTTGACATTTCACCGCCAGAAATTATCTTTGCAAGCGGCTTCAATGGTTCGCCCACGTTTGGAGATATGAGGAACTCCACACTGTCCGCACCGTTTGAACTTATTTCGTCAACATCGCTTGTGCTTGCTATGTCAACTTTGAAGGTAGAGCCGCCCATACCCAAATCGGCAAGCTCCTTTACCATAGATTTTTCAAACTCTGCGCCGACCTTCTTTCTAAGCGCGGTGAGCTTTGCCGCCTTTTCGCCAAGGCTATCTCCTGCGGTTTTAATTTCCTTTTCAAGCTCGGCAACCCTGTCTGCGGCACCCCCAAGCATATCGGCTTCGCGCTTTGCTTCCTCGTAGAACTTTTGAAGTGCCTCGTAGCTTCCGCCGTACTTGCGCAAAATTCCGCGCACCTCTTCAAGCCTTTCTTCCATTTTATCTGCGGAACGGCTGTCGAAGTCCAGCCTGTCGAGCATATCCGAAAGCGTATCGCTTATATCCTCAATTTCAAGGCGAGTGCTGTTCAGTCTGTCGTTTAGCGCGGGGATATCCTCGTCGTATGACGCTATGCTGTTCAATGCGGAAATCGAACCCTTTATCTGCGCACTAACGCCCGACCTGTCATATCCGTCAAGTGCGGACTTTGCCGTTTGCAACGCGGAAAGAATCTTTTCCGTATTTCTGATACGCTTACGCTGTGCAAGCAGAGCTTCCTCTTCGCCCTCGCCGACATTGACTCGCTCTATTTCCTCAATCTGATAAGAAAGCACGTCAAGCTTTCTCTCCCTTTCCGAGCTATTGCCAAAGCGATTCAGTTCATTCTTCAATGAGGTATATTTTTCATATGCCGCGCTTACGTCAGCTTTTGCCTTACGCACCTTATTCTCGCCAATGCTGTCAAGCAGAATAATATGGTTCGCACTCCTAAGCAATGACTGATGCTCGTGCTGTCCGTGCATATCAACAAGCAATTCCGTGAGTCCGGTGAGTATGGACAGCGTTGCAACTCGCCCATTTATCCTGCACTCGTTTTTGCCCTCTACGGTCATTTTACGGCGTAAAATAAGCACGTCCTCGACCTCTATACCGATATCGTCGAGATACGCGCTAATCTGCGGATTTATATAGTCCTCGAATACAGCCTGAACAACGGCGTAGCCCGTGCCGTGGCGTATAAGCGACTTATCCGCTCTTTCGCCAAGCACGAAGTTGAGAGAGTCAATAATGATAGACTTTCCCGCGCCCGTTTCGCCGCTCAAAATATTCAAACCGTCCTGCAATGCAAGCTCCAGCTTGTCAATGAGTGCGATATTCTCAATGCACAACTGCGCCAACATACTATGTTTTCCTTAGCTCTTCGCTATTTGTTTGAATCCAACAAGCTCTTAAGCTTTTCGCAAACTGACTCCGTAT
>JAAVHW010000049.1 GCA_014799525.1 Clostridiales bacterium
GGCACAATATGGCGTGATTTTTTTAAACGGGCTTTTTGTAGTTTGATTTTATTTTGCGGTTGTGATATTCTATAAACCTCACAAAAATTACCCCACAAACAGGGACGTTTGCGGGGACCCCAAATATAACCCCCACAAAACACGGAGGGTTTGCGGGGACCCCAGAATATGCCTCACAAAACAGTAGGAGTAAGAAATGAGCTTCGCAAAATTTTCAAGCGACTTCCTCATGGAAACCTTCACTCTCGTTGACAATCTGTTTATCAACGAGTATCTCCCCTATTGCGATGAAAAGCAGATAAAGGTTTATCTGTACGGCTTATACCTCTGCGCAAATCCCGCAAAGGACAATTCTCTTGAAGCATTGTGTTCTCGCTTGGACATGAAAGAAAACGAGATAATCAAGACGTACACCGACTTTGAGGATATGGGGCTTGTGCAGATTATTTCACGCGAGCCGCTCGAGGTCAAGTATCTGAGCCTTAAACGCTCAATGCAGCCGCCAAAGAAGTACAAGGGCGAAAAGTGGAACGACTTCAACGCTCAGCTTCAACACCTCTTCCCCGAGCGTATGCTCACTCCCAACGAGTACAACGAGTATTATATGTTCCTCGATGAAAGCAAGATGGAGCATGACGCAATGCTCATGATTGTGCAGTATTGCATAGACCTAAAAGGCATGAGTGTGCGCTACCCTTATATACTCACCGTTGCAAGAAACTGGTCTAACGACGGCGTACGCACCGCGCAGGACGTTGAAAATAAGCTAAAAGAATACGACACGCAATCCGAGCAGATGCGCACCGTGCTTGCCGCTATCGGCAGAAAAGGCGGCGCGGAGCTTGAAGAAAAGCAAATGCTGCTCAAATGGACTCGTAGCTGGGGATACGAGCTTGACGCCATACTCGCCGCGGCAAAGACGCTCAAGGGCGGCAAGAGCTTCAATAAGCTCGACTCAAAGCTTGACGAGTTCTACAGAATGTCCATATTCTCCGCAGAGGAGATGAAGGGCTATCAGGCGCACCGCGAGCATCTTAAGGACCTTGCCATAAGCATAAACAAAAACCTCGGCGTATTCTATGAATCATTCGAGCATGAGATAGAGGTATACGTTTCGCCGTGGACGGCAAAGGGTTTTGAGGACAGTGCGCTCACAAAGATTGCGCACCACTGCTTTATCACCAACATCCGCACCCTTGACGGAATGAACAACGTAGTGAATAAGTTCTATGCGCAAGGTCGCCTTAGCGCGGATAGCATAGACGAGTACCTGCGTTTGCAGATTGAGCAGGACGCGAAGATAAAGAAGATAATTGAAAAGAGTGGGCGCTCACGCAACGTCACCCAGTCAGACCGCGACTACTATCATACGTGGACTGTCACCTGGGGCTTTGATGATGAGGTCATACTCTACGCGGCGGAGCAGGCTACGTTTAAGACCTACCCCACCCCATACATCAATCAGCTTTTGTCAACCTACAAGGCAAACGGCGTGACTACGGTTGAGCAAGCAAAGAAGCTGCCCGTTGCAAGCGGCAACGATAAACCGCGCAAGGCGGACTTTGAAGAGCGCAGCTATACCGCAGAAGAGCTGCACTCTATCGTGACGAGCATTGACAGCTTAAACGATTCGGATTTGTGAGATTAAGATGAAAGAAAGAGCCATAAAAAATGCGCTTGCGATAAGGCAAGCAAAAATAGACGAGGCAAAGCGACTTGCGGAAAACAAGCAGGAGCGCGCACTCTCTATACCCGAAATCGCTTCCGCACATTCCGCATTTTTAGAAAAACACTTTAAGGCTTGCAGACAAGGCGGTATAAGCGAGATTGAAGTTGAAAAAGCGCACAACGCATATCTTGCCGCACTCAAAAAGCACGGCTTCTCCGAGGAAAATTTTGAATACACTCCCCTCTGCCCCATTTGCGGCGACAGCGGAAACTATAACGGCAAAACCTGCAAGTGTGTTTGGAATGAGTATATAAAGCAACTCAAAATAGTCTGTGACATAGAAAAGAAGGCTAAGTTTACCTTTGCCAACTGCAATGTTGAATCAATATCCAACGAGGCTCAACGCGCAACACTTGAAAAGCTATATGCATATATGAAAAAGTATGCGGCAAAGCTTCCCGATGTAAAAACGAAGAATATAGTTCTGTCGGGCACAGTCGGCACGGGCAAAACCTGCCTTGCAAGCGCAGTCGCTCGCGCTACGGTTGAAGGCGGCAAAAGCTGCAAATTCCTTTCCGCGTACGAGTTTAACACTGAAATGCTATCCTGCCACACCTCCCCCATTGCCGAACGCGCAAATAAGCTTCACGACGTACTCACCGCCGACCTGCTCGTAATTGACGACCTCGGCACAGAACCGCGCCTTAAAAACGTGACTGTCGAATATCTTTTGCTTGTGCTTGAAGAAAGAGTTCGCGCAGGGCTTTGTACAATAATCACAACCAACCTCGGCGCAGACGGAATTCTGTCAAGATACGGCGAGCGCATCTATTCCCGCCTCAGCGACAAGATACACTCCAAATTCTTCACGCTTAGCGGAAATGATTTAAGACACTGAAATTTGTATAATAATCAAACATACAACTTATAATAAATATTAAAAGCGCACAAATGTGCGCTTTTCAATTACTATTGCTTTGAGCTCAAATAATTTTTCTTGGAATATAAACTTAATTACTCTATTTACCTTGCTTTATGCCAAATACTCCTCGCAGGCTTTTTCAAGTGTGGCGCAGATCTTCTTTATCTCGTCCATATCCTTGCCGCGAACCACTACGCCGTGTTGAGCTACGATACACGCAGGGGCTTCGCCTATTACGTCCTTTACCTTGCCAAGCGAGTTCTTTATGCACACAAGCGTTGACGGTGCGCATGGGATTTGCTGACCAAGTATATCGGCGTACTTCTCTTGAACCTCAAACGGCTTGCCCATTGCGGATGCCGCGCTTGCATAATAGGAATGCATAAGCACTGCAAGCTTACCCTCAAACAAATTTAGCGTTGTCAAATTGTCGCAAGCGTTGCACTTTACGCACAAGTTCTCGCCTATTGACTGCACATTCTGTTGCTCGGCATTTGATTGCTCGCTTTCCTCAACATTATCGCTATTCTCGGCGGATTGCTCGTTTTGCTGTTCGCCTTGCTGCTCTGTGACCTGTTCCGTCTTTTCATCTACGCCCATTTGTTCGCCGTCCGTGCCGTTTTGCTTTCCTGCCGTCTTTGACGATTTTAGCTTATACAGCATACACTCCAAAAACGCCTCAACAGGATTCATGCTCTGTGTGCCGCCCTTATCCTCTGCAATAAGTTCAGCATGTGCCGCCTTGTCAAGCACTGCTACCGTATTGAACAGCTCTTCAAGACTGCGACCTCTTACAAGCGCGCCAGCGTCTGGCATAAAACATGCGTTGCGCTGTCCTGCAAGTGCGGTTACAACCTCTGCGGCAACGTTCTTCGTTGCGCACTTGACGGAAATTCCGCAAAGCTTCACGAGGTCGTCAAGGATGGGCTTCAACGCTCTGCGCTTTGATGAAAGCTTAAGGATGCTGTCGCTGTCAACGATTGCCGCCGCCTCGATAACCTTGCTTTGGCGTATTGCGCAAAACAGTATGACCGCCGCCGCACGGAAATTACCCTCGAAGGTTTCTATATTCTTGTCGTTGACAAAAACCAAATCCTCGTCCTTCAAATTGGCAAGGTTCGCACCTGTCGCGGTGATAAGAATACCGTCGTCCTTGCGCTCGGCGATATAGCCGCTCTCGATATATTTCATTTCATAAAACTTTTTTGCATACATAACAATTTCTGAGCTCATGATGTCTCCTATCGCGCATGGTGCGCACACACTTATATAGTGCCATATAATTATACTCAATAATTATAGACTATTTATTATCTTATCAAACTATCTTAATAAATAAAAGCGAAATTCCAAATATTGCAAAAAATTATAAAATAAAAACAAATACCGCGCATATGCTCACTGTGCGATATCACTCGCTATGCGATTATGCGCGATATGCAATTATGTCAAATAGACCTTGCAATCAGAATGACCAATCGCTCAATCGAAGAATGCGTGATAGATTGCGTTTACCGCCTTTTCATAATCACCTTCGTCAACGGCTACGATTATATTGAGCTCGGACGAGCCTTGGTCTATCATTCTTACGTTTATATCGTTTTGGGCAAGCGCATGGAAAAGCTTTGCCGCCGTACCGCGGCGCGATGACATATTGTGTCCAACGGTTGCGATGAGCGCGAGTCCGCTGTGTATGTCAATATTATCTCCGTTTACACTGTTTTGCAGCTTTGCAAGCACTCTTTGCATTTTGCCGAGCAGATACTCGTCTCTAATCACTACTGACAGCGTATCTATCCCCGACGGAATATGCTCAAATGATATGCCGTCATCCTCAAGNACGGATAGCACCTTGCGCCCAAAGCCTATCTCGCTGTTCATCATATCCTTTTCGACGTTGATGATTGTAAAGCCCTTTTTGCCCGCGATACCCGTGATGACCTTATGCTCCTGCGGCAGATNTTTGTCNGCGACAATCATNGTNCCNGCATGCGANGGNTTGAACGTATTTTTTATATTTATAGGAATGCCCGCGCTTCTTACNGGGAAAACCGACTCGGGGTGAAGCACCTCCGCACCCATATANGACAGCTCGCGCNGNTCCTTATATCCNAGTCGCTCAATGGTTTTTGGATTCTCGACAATGCGNGGGTCTGCGGCAAGGAAGCCGTCCACGTCCGTCCAGTTTTCATANACGTCGGCNTCAAGCGCGGTTGCTATGATAGCTCCNGANATATCCGAGCCGCCNCTTGAAAACGTCTTTATATTTCCGTCCGCGTCCGTNCCGTAAAACCCTGGCAATACGGCACGCGCAACACCCTGTAAACGCTTTTTAATATTTCTTATGGATTCGTCTAAAAGCAAATTNCCGTAAATATCAAAGACTATCAGATTTTCTNCGTCAACAAATTCCGCNTTGAGCTTTGCCGCAAGCAGGCGCGCACTCATGTACTCGCCTCTTGATGCNGCATAATCTCTACTTGCGGTNCGCTCCATCCCNNNCTTGACGTCATCAAGCATTTTATCCACGTCAAAATCAGGGATTGAAGTGCGCGCGATTTCTTCAAATCGATTCTTTATGAATTCAAAAGCCTTGTCACAAGTGCCGTTTTTGACAATTTCNCNNTAACANGCATATANTGCATCCGTCACCTTGACGTCGCCTAAGTTGCGCTTGCCAGGTGCGGATACGACGATAAATCTGCGCTCGCTGTCGCTGTTTATAACTGCGGAAACCCTCTCGATAGCCTCTCCGTTTGCCATGGAAGTTCCGCCGAATTTACATACTTTCATTCAATACTCCAATACAATCTAATGTATTGTATTATTGAATTGCAATTTTAGTTCCGCTACNCCCTATAACGAAGTTTTATTCCCATTCNATGGTCGCTGGNGGNTTNCCNGTNATGTCATANACNACACGCGATACGCCCTGCACCTCGTTGACGATACGGGATGAAACNACATCCAAAACCGAATATGGAATGTGAGCGTACTCGCAGGTCATAAAGTCGGAGGTTATGACGGCACGCAAGCCGAGAACGTAGTTGTAGGTGCGTCCGTCGCCCATTACGCCGACCGTGCGCATGTTNGTGAGGACGGCAAAGAACTGTCCGTAATTGAGGTTTGCTTTTGCAAGCTCCTCNCGGAAGATGTAGTCCGCGTCACGCAGAATGTCAAGTCTTTCCTTGGTGATTGCNCCTATGCAGCGCACCGCAAGTCCGGGNCCTGGGAATGGTTGACGGGNTACNAGTGTTTCATCAAGACCGAGCTTTCTGCCAAGCTCACGAACCTCGTCCTTAAACAGTGAACGCAACGGCTCAACGAGACCGATAAACTTCGTGTCCTTTGGCAGACCGCCTACGTTGTGGTGAGATTTTATCACCGCGCCAGTCGTAAGTCCGCTTTCAACNACGTCGGGATATATCGTGCCTTGCGCGAGGAAGCTGCCTGCAAACTTTGCACTCTCCTCTTCAAATACGCGCACGAACTCCGCGCCGATTATCTTACGCTTGCGCTCNGGGTCGGATACGCCCTCAAGCTTTGTCAANAATCTTTCCTCGGCGTTCACTCTCACAAAGTTGAGTGATTTGCCAGCAAANGCTCTTTCAATCTCGTCGCCCTCGTTCTTTCTCATCATNCCGTGGTCAACNAAGATACACGTAAGCTGATTTGGNATNGCCTTTTCAAGNATNGCCGCACAGACGGANCTATCCACGCCGCCGCTAAGNCCGAGCACAACCTGCTTGTCGCCGACCTGCTCTCTTATGCGCACAAGCTCGCGCTGAATGAAGTCGTCAATGGTNTAGTCGCCCTTTGCCTTGCAAACCTTATAGAGGAAGTTGTGCAACAGCTTTTTGCCCTGCTTGGTGCGCTCNACTTCTGGGTGNAACTGNACNGCNTANAGCNNTTTNTNNTCATTGTACATTGCGGCAATGGGGCAATCCTGCGTATGTGCCGCGGCTTTGAAGCCCTTTGGCATTTTCTCCACGAAATCCGTATGGCTCATAAGCGTGACCGCGTCCGCTTTAAGTCCACTGAACAACGCGCAGTCCATATCATCGTATACCGCGTTCACAGTGCCGTACTCGCTGACCTTGCACGCCTTGACCTTGCCGTCAAGCGTATATGCCATGAGCTGCATACCGTAGCAAATGCCGAGAATTGGTATACCGAGCTCAAACAATTCCTTAACGGTATGCGGAGAGTTCTCATCATACACACTGTGAGGTCCGCCCGTGAGGATGATACCAATAGGCGCAATTTCCTTNATCTTTTCGATTGGCGTACTGCCTGCAAGAATCTGAGAATGAACCTTGCACTCTCTTACTCTGCGCGCGATAAGCTCCTTATACTGACCGCCGAAATCAAGAACNAAAACNGTCTGATTTTTTNCGGCTTGCTTGTTNGTATCTTTCATAAAAACACCTTTTATCGTATCGGTTTTAAAATATAAAACCTAAGTTTGTCAGATTGAAGCTTACAGATTAAATCCTACAACACAGTCCATAAGCTATCCTTTCNATCCAACGNAGTTGGCNAAGNTGNTTACTTNANNATGATTGCGTCACGCTCCGCGCCGACNGAAATATACTTGATATTGCAATCGACTGCCTTTTCGATATACTCGATGTACTTGCGAGCGTTCTCGGGCAAATCTTCATACTTGCGGCAGTTTGCGGTTGAGCAGCACCAGCCGTCAAGATATTCAATCACGGGCTTTGCGATGTTCAAAGCCTCGCCGCTCGGNAATTCCTCCGTACGAACGCCGTTCACCTCATATGCAACGCACACAGGGATTTTTTCAATACTGTCAAGGATGTCAAGCTTGGTGAGTGCAATCTCATCCGCCGCCTGAACCATACAGCCGTATCTTGAAGCAACCACGTCAAAGCCGCCGACTCTACGGGGACGGCCTGTTGCCGCACCGTACTCACTGCCTGCTTTTCTGAGNCTCTCNGCNTCNTCGCCGAACATTTCGACNGTGAACGGNCCCTCNCCGACGCAGCTTGAATACGCCTTCATTACGCCGATAGCATTGTCAACCTTGCGGTTTGGAATGCCTGCACCCACAGGACCGTATGCGGTGATTGTAGACGATGACGTTGTATAAGGATAAATGCCGAAATCTATATCGCGAAGTGCGCCAAGCTGGGCTTCGAGCATAACGCGCTTGCCCTCTTTGAGCGCNGCGTTCAAGTAGTAGCCTGTATCGCAGACGTACTCCTTGAGGGGAGTGCCNTATGTTTCAAACCATTTGAGCAAGCCGTCCACGGANTANTCCTCGCCNCCGTACATTCCNTTTATCGTAAGGTTTTTCCATTCAACGATAGTTTCCAAACGAGACTTCAGATATTCGGGGTGGAGAAGGTCGCCCATGCGGATAGCCTTTTTCATATACTTATCGGCGTANACNGGNGCGATNCCGCGGCGGGTAGAACCAAACTTCTTGTCGCCGAGTCTATCCTCTTCGAGGCAGTCCTGCGCTACGTTGTACGGACAGCACACGATAGCCTTGTCGCTTATCTTGAGATTCTTAGGCGTTATCGTAATGCCGCCCTCTCTCAATCTCTGAATTTCGCCGCACAAGTGCTGGATGTCAATAACCATACCCGTACCCATGACGTTGACCTTATCCTCGCGCAGTATTGCGGACGGCAATAGGTTGAGCACAAACTTGCCCTTGTCATTTATGACGGTATGACCCGCGTTGTTGCCGCCCTGATAGCGGACGACTACGTCTTGCGACTCTGAGAGCAAGTCAACCATACGGCCTTTGCCCTCGTCTCCCCAGTTGATACCTACGATTGATGTAAGCATATGTACACCTCAAAATTTTATTTTTTAATTTAATATGGCGAAGCAGTATTGATTATACGTTTATCTCGCCGCTTTGTACTATAAATGATTTGTTTTTCTCAATCAGCGGGTCTACGGTGTTTTGCAGGAATTCCTCAACCTGCTTTTCCGCCATACCCGTGAATGCGCGTACGTCCATGAGCTCGTCAAGCTCTTCCTTTGTGAGATTGAACTGACTGTCGTTCAAAATACGTGCAAGNAGGTCGTTCTCGCCGCCCTCCTGCTTTACCACCTTAGCCGCCGCCACAGAGTGAGTNCGGATAGCCTCGTGCAACACCTGTCTGTCGCCGCCCTTATTCTTCACGCAGTACATAAGGATGTTTTCGGTTGCCATAAAGGGAAGCTCGCTGTTCAAGTGGCGCTGCACAATCTTTGGATATACGGTGAGTCCGCTGATGATATTGTTGTAAAGCGCGAGGATTGCGTCCACCGCGAGGAACGCCTCGGGAATTGCAATACGCTTGTTTGCGCTGTCGTCGAGCGTACGCTCAAACCATTGCGTAGCCGCCGTGATTGCAGGATTGAGCGAATCGCACATGACGTATCTTGCAAGCGAAGCGATACGCTCGCTGCGCATAGGATTGCGCTTGTACGCCATTGCGGACGAGCCAATCTGCTTTGACTCGAATGGTTCCTCAACCTCTTTGAGATGAGAAAGAAGTCTTATGTCGTTTGAGAACTTCGCCGCACTCTGCGCTATGCCGCAAAGCACGCTGACTACGTTGTAGTCCTGCTTACGCGTGTACGTCTGTCCGCTGACGGCAATGCTGCCCTCAAAGCCCATCTTGTTTGCGATAGCCTTGTCGAGCGCCTTGACCTTTTCGGTGTCGCCCTCGAACAGCTCCACAAAGCTCGCCGCCGTACCGGTAGTACCCTTGCATCCAAGCAGCTTAAGACGGGAAAGCTCGAAGTCAAGAGTTTCAAGGTCGAACGTAAGGTCTTGCAGCCAAAGCGTTGCGCGCTTGCCTATTGTCGTGGGCTGTGCCGCTTGAAAGTGCGTAAAGCCGAGCGTAGCCAAGCCCTTGTTGTTATACGCAAAGTCGCGAACGGAGCTTATGCAGGTGACGAGTGCCTTTCTTATTTCAATCAAGCCCTCCTTCATCTGAATGACGTCCGTATTGTCGCCGACGTAGCAGCTTGTCGCGCCAAGGTGAATGATAGGCTTTGCGTCGGGGCAAACCTCGCCGTATGTAAGCACGTGCGCCATGACGTCATGACGAACCTCTTTTTCTCTCGCCTTTGCAAAATCGTAGTCGATGTCATAGATATGCTCCTTCATCTGAGCAATCTGCGCGTCCGTCACGGGAATGCCAAGCTCTTTTTCAGCCTCGGCAAGCGCAATCCACAGCTTACGCCATGTGCTAAACTTGAAGTCAGGCGAGAAAATATATTTCATTTTCTTGCCCGCATATCTTTCACAAAGCGGCGAAACGTAATTTTCCATATAACCCTCCAAAGATTAAAAGTGTCCAAGCCTTATTTAGCGCATAGCTAAAGAAAAATTTGAACACTTTATACTCTTTTATTTCATAAAACTACTATATCACTATTAAACAATTTTGTCAAAAGTTTATACAATGTTAAAAAACTATCTCAAACTACTTTGATTTTTCTTTTTTTGAGCATATAATTACATTATACTTCCCTACCAAGGAGAACGAAATTATGATTATGTCCGAGCTTTACGGCAGCGTTGTGTTTGACGACAGAGTTATGTCNCGCCGTCTGCCAAAAGATACGTACAGAGAATTGAAAAAATGCTGCGCGCTTGACCTCCCCCTCTCCCTCGACGTCGCAAACGTAATTGCCAACGAAATGAAGGATTGGGCGGTTGAAAAAGGTGTTACACACTTCACGCACTGGTTCCAGCCTATGACGGGCATCACCGCGGAGAAGCACGACAGCTTCATCACTCCGACAAAGGCGGGCGGCGTAATTATGGAGCTTAGCGGCAAGGAGCTGATAAAGGGCGAACCCGACGCGAGCTCTTTCCCAAGCGGCGGACTTCGTTCCACCTTTGAAGCAAGAGGCTACACCGCGTGGGACCCGACCTCGTACGCGTTCATAAAGGACGGCATACTTTGCATTCCCACGGCGTTCTGCTCCTATAACGGCGACGCACTCGACAAAAAGACTCCCCTTCTTCGCTCTATGGAAGCGGTCAACAGACAAGGGCTTCGTCTGCTTCATCTGTTTGGAAGAAAGACGGAAAGGCTCAACGTAACCGTNGGACCAGAACAGGAGTATTTCCTNGTNGACACCGCAACGTTTGAAAAGCGCAAGGATTTGTTCTATACNGGCAGAACGCTATTTGGCGCGCGTCCTCCAAAGGGACAGGAGCTTGACGACCACTATTTCGGTGCAATCAAGCCAAGGATTGCCAAGTACATGAAGGAGCTTGACGAGGAGCTTTGGAAGCTCGGCATACTCGCAAAAACAAAGCATAACGAGGTTGCTCCCGGNCAGCATGAGTTTGCGCCTATATTCACAACCGTCAACGTCGCATCCGACCAAAATCAGCTCACAATGGAGGTTATGAAAAAAGTCGCTGCGAANCATGGNATGACGTGCATTTTGCACGAAAAGCCGTTTAACGGTGTAAATGGAAGCGGTAAACATAACAATTGGTCACTTTGCACCAACTTCGGACACAATCTGTTCGAGCCTGGCAANAACCCTTGGGATAACGCTCAGTTCCTGCTCATTCTATCTGCCGTAGTCGCGGCGGTNGACACTCATCAGGACTTGCTGCGCATAGCCGTAGCGTCCGCNGGCAACGACCACCGTCTTGGCGCNCACGAAGCGCCCCCTGCAATTGTGAGCATGTATCTCGGCGATGAGCTTACGGGCATTCTGCAAGCCATAGCCGACGGCAGAACGTATTCCCGCCGCGCNAACTGCGAGGTCAAACTCGGCGTACACGTGCTTCCGCANTTTGCCATGGATTCTTCCGACCGCAACCGCACTTCGCCGTTTGCGTTCACAGGAAATAAGTTTGAGTTCCGTATGCCNGGTTCNGCACAATCTATCGCTGGCATAAACGTGGTGCTGAACACAATAATTGCCGAACAGTTCCAACTCTTCTCCGACGAGCTTGAAAAGGCGCCCGACTTCCACGAGGGTATCAACAAGATTATCAAGCGCGTGATGAATGAGCATGGCAGAATCATATTCAACGGAAACAACTATTCTGACGAATGGGTGGAAGAAGCAAAGAAGCGCGGACTTCTCAACCTGCGCTCCACAATGGACGCACTGCCCTATCTCACCTCCGAAAAGAACATTGCACTGTTTGAAGGGCAAAACGTATTCTCAAGACGCGAGCTTCTCTCCCGCGAGGAGATACATATTGAAAACTACTGCCGCCTTATAAATATCGAGGCAATGACAATGCTCGATATGGCAACAATGGAAATTATTCCGTCCGTGCTTCGCTATAAAGGCGATGTTGCAAAAACGGCGAAAAACTCCATTGCTATAGGCGTTGACGCTTCTGCTGAATTGGAGATTGCAAACACGCTTACGAGCCTTGTAAAAACAGCGCGCAAGCAGATTGCCGAACTTCAGTCCGCGCTTGACAAAGCACATTCTATAAGCGTAAGCGCAGCGGAGTGCGGATATTGCTTCCGCGACGACGTTATCCCAGCAATGGATGCCCTGCGCCACACCTGCGACGAGCTCGAACTGAACACAGCAAAGAGCTACTGGCCATTCCCCAATTATGGAGACCTTTTATTCTCGGTGCATTAACATTTTTGCGCCGAATGTCACACACTTCGTGCAAGCACTGCGTGTACGCACACTCGGACACATTCACATATGAAAGCTATGAAAAACAATTCGTTTGGTGTCCGAGATGTGCTGTGAGCGCAATCGTCTATGGGGCAAAAAGCAGGAAGTGAATTCCTACTTTTTGCAAAATAAATATTGACAGAGATTGACAAAATGAGGGATGTACATTCCTCATTTTTCATAGTATAATTGTTTTAATCGGATAATTAAATATCAACACTACAAGTAGTTCATATAGGGGGAAATATGAAAAAACTGTTTTCTATAGTGCTTATCATTGCAGTGCTTTGTTCTGCGGCGTTTTGTCTGTTTTCGTGCAACACGCCCAACAATAAATCCGACAATACGCCAGACAATCAAGAAGTTTACGTTGATTACGGCAAAGACAATTCCTATGAGTTTGAAGTGACCGAGGATGACGATGCGGTAACGTATATGCCTAAGGGCGCGACGGCAAAATACGGATTGCTGTTTTATCTCGGCACTATAATTCCGCCCGAGTGCTACGCCTACCTCGCAGAGCCGCTTGCAAGACAGGGGTATGTCGTCGTCATTCCTAAGATTTTATTTGCCTACTTCCTCTACAAGGAAACGGAAGTAGCATTTGAAAAACATCCGAACGTTGAGTTCTTTATTGGCGGACATTCTCAAGGTGGCGGCGCGGCAATCAAGCGCGCGCAGGAAAATCCAAATTCCATCAAGGGCGTAATTTTGTATGCTCCACTTTGCAACGGAAAAGAAACGATTGAGGACACCTCTATCCCCACTCTCTTGCTTGAGGCTACAAAGGACAATGTGCTGAATTATTCACAAAAAGAGACCGCGAGAGGTAGACTACCAGAAAACCGTACTGAATATATGCTTGAAGGCTGCCACATGAGCTTCAGCTCGTTTGATGACGATGCACTGCTCGCCCCATTCAACGATGGTCCAGTCACCGCCGAAGAAAAAGCCGCTCAAAAAGAAATGACATATCAGTACACGTTAGCTTTTATGAGGTCAGTTATACTAGGCGCTGATTAAATTAGAACAAACAAAAAGAACTTAAATGTTTCATAATAAAAAAGTAAAAGCCACACTTAAAGTGTGGCTTTTGTATTTATAAACTATATTTTTTATTACTTTTTCATATTTATTGATTTCTTTGCCGCTGCTACGATATCTGCGGTTGTGATGTGATAAACCTCGCTGAGATATGCGTTTTTGCCAACCTGACAGAACTCATCGTTTATGCCGACCATTTGAATTGGAACGGGACACTCGCGTGAGGCAACCTCTGCAACTGCGCTGCCAAGACCGCCGTATATATTGTGGTTCTCACAAGTGACGATTGCGCCAGTCTTTGCCGCTTTCTTTACCGCTTCAACGTCAATGGGTTTCCATGTATGCATATTCACAACCGCCGCGCTTATGCCCTCGCTTGCCAACAGTTCTGCCGCATCCAATGCGCGCTCAACCATTATGCCGCTTGCAATAAGCGTAACGTCCTTACCCTCTTTGAGCTCTATTGCCTTGCCAAGCTTGAAGTCAAGCGTTTCATCATATACCTTTGCAGCTTTCTTGCGGAACATACGCACATACACCGCGCTCTTGCTATCTACAATTTGCGGCAGCGCCTTTTCCATCATAGTGGCGTCCGTTGGCTCGAAGCAAATCATCTTTGGGATAGCGCGCATTATTGCCATATCCTCAAACGGCATATGCGTACCGCCGTTCGCCTCTGCCGCAACGCCTGGCTCCGAACCGATAATCTTTACGTTCAAGCCCGAGTACGCAACGGAAATAAATATCTGGTCGTAGCATCTGCGCGTAGCAAACGGAGCAAAGCTGTATGCAAACGGAATCTTGCCCATTGTCGCCATACCTGCGGCAACGCCAATCATATTCTGCTCCGCAATGCCTACGTTGAAAAATCTGTCGGGGTGCGCTTCCTTGAAGCACTTTGTCGCATGACAGCTCATGAGGTCGGCGTCAAGCACTACTATACGTTCGTCCTTATCGGCAAGCTCCGTCAATGCCTTGGCAAGAGCCTGTCTTATTTCTCTTTCGTCAGTGGTCACTTTTCGAACCTCCCCGTTTCCTTTCTCCACATATCTTCGGTTATCGTCATGCTGTGGCAGTTCGCCGCACTCTCCGCAAACGAAGCGCCCTTGCCCTTGACGGTGTTGAGTATAATCATATTCGCCTTGCCAGAGCCTTTGGCATTGTCAATAGCGGTGCTGATAGCGTCCAAATCGTGACCGTCGATATCCTGCACGAAGAAGCCGAACGCCTTCCACTTGTCAACCACTGGGTAAATGTCGTTTATATCGGAAACCTTGCCGTCAAGCTGCATCTTGTTGTAGTCAAGCAAGACGATGAGGTTGTCGAGCTTGCGCGAGCCTGCGAGCATACTCGCCTCCCAAATCTGTCCTTCCTGCGACTCGCCGTCACCGATGAAGCAGTAGATGGTTGCGGGATTCTTATCCAGCTTTGCCGCCATAGCCATACCAACCGCCGCCGAGAGTCCCTGTCCGAGCGAGCCTGCCGTCATATCTATGCCGGGAGTCTTATTCATATCGCAGTGAGACGGCAAATTCGTACCGTTCTTGTTGAGGGTGGAGAGCCATTCCTTGGGGAAGTAGCCAAGGTCTGCAAGCACTGCGTACATCGCAGGACCTGCGTGTCCCTTTGACATGATAACTCTGTCTCTGTCCTGCTTGCGCGGATTTTTGGGGTCTATATTTGCCTTAGAATAATAAATGACCGTCAAAGCATCCATAACAGACAGTGCTCCGCCAATATGTCCGACGCCAAACGTACCAATCGTTTGAATTACGTCATCGCGAAGCTGCCTTGCTTTGACAGCCAAAGACTGTGATTGTGAAACGTCCATATCACCCTCCTGCGCTTATAGTATAGCATTGCAAAAATTATAATACAAGCGATTGAACGAACACAATCCAGAAAATTATTATATTGCGCCGAATGTCACACCTCGCTTAGCTCGGCACGCAAAATCATTGCCACATTTCGTGTGATTGAATCTGCTAAGTGCCACTATCAAACAAACATTTAAAAGGCAATGAGTTTTGCTGTGAGCGCAAACGCTTAAGGGGCAAAAAGCAGGAAATGAATCCCTACTTTTTGCGAAATATATTTAGCGCATTATGCGTGCAAGGCATCCTTCAAGAGCTTTTCAAGCTCCTGCCTTCTGCCCTCGGGCTGAGTGGAAAGATAGTCCTCGGCGCACTGCTTGAAGAATGTAAACAGCTTTAAGTCGTTCATAGCCGCAAGCTCGTTGAGGCTCACGCTACGCCCCACTCTTGCCGCAAGGTCCTGTAGCATTAGCACCGCCTTGAGCTTTTCAACGGATATGCCAAGTCTCTCCGCCGTACGTGAAAGCGTAGCCGCCGACATATCCGACACAACGCTCTCGCCTGCAATCTCCGTTTCATATATCTCGATTATGCGCGGATTGAGCATATCGTACACACTCGCCGCCGAGCAAAGCTTTCTGCTCTCACCCTCGTCAAACGTAAATACCGCCGCGCTAAAAAGCATAGCGGCAACAATCAATATAAATAATGCAAATACACAAGGTTTTGTACGTTTCATTTTTCACCTCGCATTTAGCGTGTGTAAGCTTAGCGGAATTATTACAAGCATCTCAATATTGACCGATTATGTATCAATAATTATTCAGCAAAAAGCACTCCAAATTGGAGTGCTTTTTTATTGATACATTTTATTCTAAATCAAACAATCACCGCGTTTATCTATCGATTTTGATATTATAAAACACGCTTTTGATTGTTTTGTCACACGAAGTGTGTGACAGTCGGCGCAATTATCTTAGTAACTCTTTGCAAAGTAGATTGTGCCGCCTACCTTTCTTTCCTGCTCGCCAAGCTCCTTGCCACAGCACACGCACTTTGTGCCAACTGGGGTTTGGTCAAACGGCAGTACGCGAGACGTTGCGGAATACTCCGCCTTTATCTTATCCTCGCACTCACGACATCCGCACCACGTTGTTTTGACAAAATGACCCTTGTCAAGCGCCGCCTTCATCTCTTCCATATTCGAGCATACGTCGATGTGGGAGTGCAAGAACTCATGCGATTGCTTGAACATATTCTCATGAATATCATCAAGAAGCGCTGGTATCTCGTTGCAAATGCTTGACAGTGCAAGCACGCTCTTTTCGTGCGTATCTCTGCGCACAGCGACAGCCTGTCCGTTCTCTATATCGCGCGGACCTATCTCTATACGCACAGGTACGCCCTTCATCTCCCACTCGTTGAACTTCCAGCCAGGAGACTGGTCTCTATCGTCAAGCTCTACGCGTACGCCTGCGGCTTTAAGCTGAGCAACAAGCTCCTGCGCCTTTTCAAGTACGCCTTCCTTATGAACGGCGATAGGCACAACTACAACCTGTATCGGAGCAACCCTCGGCGGAAGCTTCAAGCCGCGCTGGTCGCCGTGCGCCATGATGAGTGCGCCAATAAGTCTTGTAGACACGCCCCAGCTTGTCTGATAGGGGTTTTTGAGCTGACCGTCGCTGTCAAGATACTTTATCTCAAACGACGACGAGAAATTCTGACCAAGATAGTGCGAAGTACCTGCCTGCAAGGACTTGCCGTCAAGCATCATCGCTTCCATAGAATACGTGTTGACAGCACCTGCGAATTTCTCTTTTTGAGTCTTTACGCCTGTAAGCACGTCGATTGCAAGCACGTTCTGCATAAACTCGCGATAGACCTCAAGCATTTTGAGCGTCTCCTCTCTTGCCTCTTCCTCTGTGCGGTGAAGCGTATGCCCCTCTTGCCAGAGGAACTCGCTCGTACGCAGGAAGGGACGCGTCGTCTTTTCCCATCTTACTACGTTTGCCCACTGGTTGATAAGCACGGGCAAGTCGCGATAGCTTTGCACCCACTTGGAATACATAGAACAAATTATCGTTTCAGACGTCGGACGAACTACGAGCTTTTCCTCAAGCGGCGTATCGCCTACGTGTGTGACGAGCGCGACCTCTGGAGCAAAGCCCTCTACGTGTTCCGCCTCCTTCATAAGATAGCTCAACGGAATAAAGAGTGGGAAGTATGCGTTCTTATGCCCCGTCGCCTTGAAGCGCTTGTTAAGTTCTTCCTGAATATGCTCCCAAATCTCGTAGCCGTATGGGCGTATAACCATCGTACCCTTGACAGGGCCGTAATCCACAAGCTGAGTCTTAAGCACAACGTCTGTGTACCATTGCGGAAAATCGACCGTCATATCCGCAATTTCTTTGACGAACTGATTGTTCTTCTGCTCTTTTGCCATATATCTGTCCTTTGCGCGCGTCATGTAC
>JAAVHW010000050.1 GCA_014799525.1 Clostridiales bacterium
CCGCCAAAACAGGCGAAATCATAAAATAATCGCGCTATCTGGCGCATTGCTTTGTCAACGCTCCATTGCCACCAAGTCACGTATTTTACCCCACAAAACAGGGACGTTTCGTGGGGACCCCATGGGAAGTGAATTCCCTCATTTTGCGAAATTAAACTTTCTGTTGGCGTTTTCGCGCACTGCATCCAGATATCGCGATTATTTATGTTTTATAATATGTTTGGATGTGAACACGACGGACAGTTTATAAAATGTATCTAAGTGTATACTTGATTTATAAACNGTTATGGTTTATAATTTTTATAATTATTTACGTTTTCGAGTTTNGGAGGCGAGCGGTGTCAAGTCATTTGCACGACGGGCATAGGCAGCGTATGCGTGAGCGCATTATGGACGGTGACTTAGAGAAACTCCAGCCGCACGAGGTTTTGGAGTATCTTTTGTTCAGCTTCATTCCTCGAAAGGATACAAACGGAATTGCGCATGCGCTTATAAATGAATTCGGTTCATTTTATGGCGTACTGAACGCCGACCCNGTGCGCTTGAGCAGAGTTAGCGGCATGACGGAGAACGCTGCGCTGTTTCTGTCCAATCTGCCTGCCGTACTTCGNGTATATATGCGCAACAAGTCGCAGAGCAGAGTTCAGTTGCACGGCAGGGGCGAAATACGCGANTATATGCGCGATATGTGTTGGGCACTCACCGAGGAGCGCGTATACGCTATGATTCTCGACCCGCATGACTGCGTGGTTGCAACAAGGGAGTTTGACAGAGGCACAGGCGACTCGGTCACGTTGAACGTCCGTGCGCTTGTGGATTTTGCGCTTGGNAATAAGCATTGTAAGCTGGTGCTTGCGCACAATCATCCAAGCGGTGTGACAAATCCGTCCGCAAGCGATATCGCAGCTACGACAGATTTGCAGTATACNCTCAAAACTGTCGACGTGGATTTGCTCGACCACTACATTTTTTGCGACGACAAGTGCTTCTCGTTTGAGGAGGCAGGTCTGATGAAAAAGATAAGAGAGAAAACGAAAACCTTGAAAGAAGGAGTTTGGAATAATGGCGAACACAACAGTTAGAACAAGATTCGCTCCGTCGCCGACGGGATTCATGCACATTGGCAATCTGCGTACAGGACTTTACGCATATCTTTTTGCGCGCCGCAACAAGGGCACGTTTATTNTGCGNATTGAGGATACCGNCCAGGAGCGCAAGGTTGAAGGCGCGGTGGAAATGGTATACCGCACNCTNAAAACCGCAGGCATTCAACACGACGAGGGTCCNGATAAGGACGGCGGCTACGGTCCGTACGTNCAGACGGAGAGAATGGGACTTTACAAGCAGTATGCAGAAAAGCTCGTTGAGCTTGGCGGCGCATACTACTGCTTCTGCGATAAGGCACGTCTTGAGGGCTTGAAGGACGAAAACGGTGTGCATACCTACGACAAGCACTGCCGCAACTTGTCCGATGAGGAAGTGAAGCGCAGACTCGCCGCGGGTGAGCCGTACGTCATAAGACAAAAAGTCCCCGAGGGAGTCGTGTCCGAGTATGAGGATATGGTGTTTGGCAAGATAAGCGTGGATAGCGCGGATATAGAGGACGGAATTTTGCTCAAGTCTGACGGGCTTCCCACCTACAACTTCGCAAACGTCGTNGACGACCACCTTATGGGCATTACGCACGTAATCCGCGGCACGGAGTATTTAAGCTCCACGCCAAAATACAATCTCATATACGACGCGTTCGGCTGGGAGCGTCCCTGCTATATGCACCTGCCCCCAATCATGAAGGACGCCACGCGCAAGCTGTCCAAGCGTTTTGGCGACGCCAACTTCGAGGACTTNATTTCAAAGGGCTATCTCCCCGAGGCGGTTGTAAACTATATCGCACTCCTTGGCTGGTGTCCAAAGGATAACCGCGAAAAGATGACGATGGAGGAGATGATTGAGGCGTTTGACATCGANGGCATCTCGCACAGCAGTTCTATCTTTGACGAGGCAAAGATGCGCTGGCTCAACGGCGAATATCTTAAGGCTATGTCGCAGGATGAGTTNTACGCAGTCGCGCTTCCNTGGATAGAAAAGGCGATAGAGGGCAAGGCTTATGACAAGCGCGAGCTTGCGCTGCTCATGCANACGCGTGTGGATATTTTGAGCGAGATTCCNGAAAAGCTCGCATTCCTTAACAACTTCGGCGAGTACGACCTNGATATGTACGTGCATCAGAAGATGAANGTGGACAAGGCGGTTGCACTCAAAGCCGTAAACGTCGCGCACGACTCGCTGTCAGCTCTTGCCGATTGGAGTGAGGAANCNATAAAGGAGTGCGTNAAGCAGGGCGCGGAAGCAAATGGAATGAAGGGCGGACAGGTTATGTTCAGTATGCGCGTTGCGCTGACTGGCGAGGCTGTCACCCCAGGCGGTGCTATTGAAATGGCTATCGTGCTTGGCAAGGAAGAAAGCTTAAGAAGGCTCAAATATTCCGCACAGCTACTTGATAATGCGCAATAAGCAGGATAAACTGCCGTTTGTGCAAATTTAATGGTGTAAAGATGAAAATAAACGTGTCTAAAAACCTGATGACTATATGCCTGCTTGCCATACTCGTGGCGGCTTTGGTGCTTTGCCCGATTTACGGNGGAGTTTCGTANGGACTNGAGTACGGCGACAAGACCACGGAGGATTTGTGGTTTTTGGGAANCNNTNCGCTCAATATCGANGGNGCGCGCGGCGTAGTTGACGGTTGGGATAAAAGCAAGCTTTCGCCNGTGATAATCGCGGTTGCCGACACTGGTATAGACCTCTCTCACGACCTGTTCAACGGCGTGTTGTACAGNGANAACGGCGAGGTTGTTGGCTTCAATGCTCGNACGAATCANGTNGCAAAGGGCGANGCGCTTGCGGATAACGCCAAAAACAGCGAGGGNGTAATCGACAAGCACGGCAATTCCGTTGCGGGTGTGATAGCCATGCAGATTAAGGAGCTGGGGCTTCAAGACTATATAAAGATTTATCCCATAAAGGCAAACAGCCTTANGAGCAACGGAAACAGTGTAGAAGAGGCAAATACGTTTTCAATCAACTCTGTCGTGAANGCGATAAACAGNGCGCACGAGATTGGTGCGGACGTGCTCAACCTCTCGCTTGGCATACTCGAATCGGAGATAACTTCTGGCTCTAACTGGAAGAGTGACAAAAATCTGTTATCCGCAATTGAGTTTGCCCGTGACGATATGCTTATCGTAGCGGCGGCGGGCAACGGCAAGACGGATGGCAGCGACTCTGCTAAGGATAGGTTTTATCCTGCGGCGGCGGACGGCGTACTCTCGGTCATGGGCTACGGCAAGAACGGCGAGATATACAAGACGTCAAACTATGGCTCTGCCTATGATTTAGCCGCCCCTGGAGAGGAAATATACACGGCAGATAAGGCAAACGGAACCTACCACTCTCTAAACGGAACGTCGGTTGCTGCGCCGAGTGCGTCGGTGGCGGCGGCACTCCTCAAGCTGCGCTATCAGGCGGAGGGTAGAACGGCGCTTGATGGCAGCAGCCTGCACCGCATGCTCAAAAACATTTCGTCAAGGACGACGACAAAGGGAAATTACGCCATACGCTGTCTTGACCTCCTCACCGTGCTTACGCAGGATTTTGACAACACGGCATATAACTATTCCGCGCCAAGAAGCATAGAGTTCTCCCACAACGGACAGCTCGGCACTGGCTATGACGATGAAAAAATCTTTATGCATGCTACAAGCGTTACGCCCGTTACGTTTATTGCAAAGATAAATCCGTACGGCGAGGTATCTCCTGACCTTTACAACAATATAGAATGGGTTTTGCGCCTTGGTGAAACGGAGGATGCGGAGGAAAAGGTTATAGGTCGCGGCGGTCGCTTTGAGTATGCTCCTGAAGTTTACGGCGAAACGCAAATATATGCAAGACTGGTCTACGGCGAGAGAATGCTCACGTCAAATGAGCAGGGCATAGTGATAGAGTATGCGCCCTATCTCGTCGGCGAGGTGCGAGTGACGTACGCTGCAAACGCGCACGACAACGTAAAGGACGCGCCCAGCCACGGCGTACTGTATACGACGGAAACGACAACGTTCTCGCTTACGGGAATAGAATACGTTGACAGAACAAAGACGATAAAATGGTTTGTCAACGGCGAGCAAGTCGCAACAGGCATAACCTTTGACTTCAAGCCGAGCAAGAGTGGCAAGTATACGATAGCGGCGCAATATGACGACAATCCAATCGTAAATACAACATACGTATTCACCGCCGACGTCAAGCCCTTTATCGCAAGACCTCTCGACCTCTCCATGCTTGTGTTAGGACTTGCGCTTGTGATAGTAGCGTGCAGCATTGCGATTACTGTCGCAGTCAAGAAAAAGAAAGCAAAAGCGGCGACTGGCGATAGTAATAGCGAAGAAGTGTCGGAGATTTAATATAAACAGCAAACCAACAGCAAACAGAGGAAGTTAAATTTTATGCAATAAACAGAAACAAGCACTTTAAGTGCTTGTTTCTGTTTTATAAACATAGTATTTTGTATTATTATGCGCTAAACGTATCAGTTGCCGTCGTTGAGCTTGAGCATAACAAAGCCCTGTTTTGCTTTGCAGAGAGGGCACATATCCCATGCTTCCTTGCCCTCGGCTTCATAGCCGCAGCCTGCACACTTCCATTTGACGGAGTGGTTCTTTTTGTAGAGTGTGCCGCTTGACATCTGATTGTGCAAGTCCTCAAAGAGCAGCTTGTGGCAATTCTCGACTTCGCCAATCATCTTGAACAGCTCCGCAATTTCCGTGAAGCCTTCTTCGCGAGCGGTCTTTTCAAACTCCTTATAAACCTTAATTTCGGCTTCTTCGTCGGCGGCTGCGAGCTTCAGATTTTCAACGAGATTCCACTTTTCCTTGAAAGGATAGCCTGCGCATACGTCGATGTTGTCAATGGTCTTGTTGCTTGCCTGCTGAATGAAGGTGTAGAGCATACGCGCGTGGTTGAATTCGTTGTACACGACCTTGTCAATGACTTCGGCGAGCGCGTTGTAGCCCTCGTTGCGAGCGCCGTATTCGATGAACTTGTAGCGCGTATACGCTTGCGTTTCGCCTGCGTAGGCTTTTGCGAGATTGAGTAGGGTTTTGCTGTCGATAAGTTTCATAAATTATTCTCCTTGTTGGTTTTTATAATTATTGCGTTTATTGACAAAACTTATACAGCAAAAGTGAGACGGTGTGAAATGAAAGTAAGATGATAGGACGATAATTTGATTGAATTTCAAATCCGCCACACTTTACACTAATCACCATTACTTCTTACTTTGCGCAAGCATCGCGCGCTATTTGCTTGAAAGAACGCTCGCGTAGTGATATGATGTATATAGACAATAAACTTTTTAAGGAGTAAATATATGAGTGGATGCAGTCATGATTGCGGTTCCTGTTCGCAGGATTGCGCAAGCAGAATAACGTATGACAAGCCGCACGAGCTTTCGAGGGTAAAGCGCGTGATTGGCGTAGTGAGCGGCAAGGGCGGCGTAGGTAAGTCGCTTGTGACGAGCTTGCTCGCGCTCAGTGCAGTGAAGGCGGGCAAGAGTGCCGCTATTTTGGATGCGGACATAACGGGTCCGTCCATACCTCGCTCGTTTGGTATAAAGGGCGGCATAGAGGGCGACGATACGGGTATATATCCGCGCTCGAGCAAGCTGGGCGTAAAGGTGATATCCTCGAACCTGCTGCTTGAAAACGAAAACGACCCTGTTATTTGGCGCGGCCCTGTGATTGCCGGTATGGTGAAGCAGTTCTGGCAGGAAGTCATTTGGGGCGACGTAGACTATATGTTTGTTGATATGCCTCCAGGGACGGGCGACGTGCCGCTCACCGTATATCAGTCCATAAAGCTGGACGGAATCGTCATAGTCACCTCTCCGCAGGAGCTTGTATCCATGATTGTTGAAAAGGCAGTCAAGATGGCAAACAAGATGAACATCAAGATATTCGGCGTAGTGGAGAATATGAGCTATCTGAAGTGTCCCGACTGCGGCAAGGAGATTGACGTATTCGGCACAAGCAAGGTGGACGAGGTTGCTACGGACTTTGATTTGAAGGTGCTTGCTCGCTTGCCTATCGACAGAAAGATTGCGCGCGCCGCTGACAGTGGCGATATCGAAAGCCTTATTGACGAGGACTATATGGGACTCGCCATAAAAGAGTTTGAAAGGTGAGTTATGACAAAGAGGGAGATTGCGGAAAACTATTTTGTGCAGGGCTACAACTGTGCGCAGGCTGTCGTGCTTGCCTTTGCGGATGAGATTTGCAAGAGCGATGAGGAAAAGGAGCAGTTGCTCAAAATATCCTCCTCGTTCGGCGGCGGCTTTGGCAGACTCCGTGAGGTGTGCGGCGCTGTCAGCGGAATGGGTATAGTGGCAGGCGCACTCTACGGCATTGGAAGTGACGCGACCATGGAGCAAAAGACTGAGCATTATGCGCTCATACAAAAGCTTGCAGGTGAGTTCTCCGCCATCAACGGAAGCATCATCTGCCGCGAGCTGCTCGGCGCAAAGCAAGCCGCCACCAATCCAACACCAAATGCTCGTACGCCAGAGTATTATAAAACTCGTCCTTGTGCGAAGCTTGTAGGCGACGCCGCCGAGATTTTGCAAAATACGCTATTGAGCGAATAGCTTTGTCAGTGCCGCCTGTCTGCCAAGTCATGTACTAAGTGTACATTAGGCTTGTCAAACAAGCGACACTTTCGCGCTCTTCATCTCAATATCGCATTTTGCTTTTGGGCTATGAGATAATTGTAAAATATAAATACATATGAGCTTCTACGATAAAGTATATGACGTTGTAAAACAAATTCCAAAGGGCAAGGTTGCAACCTACGGACAGATTGCCATGCTGTGCGGTTCTCCGCGTGCTTCAAGGGCTGTCGGATATGCGCTTCACTTCAACCCAGACCCCGAGCATACGCCTTGCTTTCGCGTGGTCAATCGCTTTGGAGGCTGTGCCGAGGCGTTTGCGTTTGGCGGAAAAGCGGTTCAGGCTAAGAGGCTTGAAGAGGACGGCATAGAGGTGAATGAGGATTTCACCGTAGACCTTGGCAGATATCAATGGAATCCGTTTGAGTAGCAATACGGCAGGATAAGAGTTTATTATTTCATGTAATTGAATTAAATAAAAAAACACGGTTTTTACGGAAACCGTGTTTTTGATGTCAATTTATGTTGTATAAAATACTGATATTGCTATATTAAATCTCCTCGTCGTCCTTATCAAGGTTTCCGTTTTCACAGTGCACGGTGTAGTTGCCTGTGCCGCTATTCCAGTCGTTGTCCTTAAGCAATATTATCCACTCATCGGTCGTTCCTTCATACGTAATGAGTGTGAGTGAGGTGCAGCCCTTAAACGCGCTGTCGCCAATGCTCTTTACGCTGATGGGAAGGTGTACTGTTTTTAGGTTTGTACAGCCCGAGAACGTGCCCCATTCGATATTTTTCAAGTTGCTCGGAATTGTGACTTCCGTAAGCCCAGTACANTTTTCAAATGCGAACTCGCCGATATACGTAACGCTGGTGGGNATTTCTACACTTGTAAGCNCCGTGCAACCGCTGAACGCCCAGCCGCCTATATTTGTTACGGTGTTTGGAATTGCTATGCCTGTAAGATTTGTGCAACCGCTGAACGCCTTGCCTGCAATGCCGATNGTGCCAACCTTGAGAGTGATTGACGTGCCGTCCTGCATTTCGCCCTTATAGGTATATGCAANCTTGCCCGCATAAACCAAGCCGTCCGGTTGCTTTTGGTACCAAGCCGTACCGTTAAACGCTCCGTCGTCTATCCTTGTCACGCTGTCGGGGATAGAGAGCTGCTCAAGGCTTTCACAGCCTTCAAACGCGCGGTCGCCGATAGAGGTAAGATTTTCGTGAAGNGTAACGCTTGAGAGAAGAGTGCANCCCGAGAANGCAGAGCCCTCAACGCTNTCGCCGCTCGTTATGGTTACGTTTTTCAATGNCAATTTGGAAATGAACTTGATNGCGAGCGTAGGCAGCGAAACGGTTTCAAGTGCCGTGCATCTATCAAATGCCATATTGCCGATATTCGTTACGCTGTCAGGAATTGTCAGCGTGGTAAGGTTTGCGCAGTTGTAGAACGCCTGCTTGCCAATACTTACTATGCCGTCGGGAATNATAACGGTCGTNAGNGTTGCGTTATTCGNAAATGCGCTCTCTCCAATGTGTGTAACCGCNTTGCCGAGATNGCGCGACGGCAAGCGTATTGAGGTCTTTGTGCCAGAATACTGCAGGAGGGTGTAAGTCTCTGTTTCAACGTCGTANAAGAAGAGATATCCCTCTATATCTCCGCATGAGGNGCAGACGTCATCGGCGTCATAGCTATGACCTGNAGGGTCAGTGNCCTCCGTTTCGGAATGCGAACAGTTCTTGCATATTCTTTTTCTACTTCCGCCAGCNGTGCAGGTTGCTTCCTTTACAGTTTGCCAATCTCCNAAGCTATGCTCGATTATAGGAAGNGAGTCTGTTTCCTCATGCTGGCATACGCTGCACTTTCTTGACTTCGTGCCTGCTTCGGTGCAGGTCGCNTCTTTNACAGGCTGCCATTCGCCAAAAGAGTGGTCTATCATGGGNATTNNNTCCGTTTCCTTAAATCCGCACNCGGAGCANATTTTCGCCTTTGTACCCTCNGCGGTGCANGTGGCGGCGCTCACTGTTTCCCAATCTCCAAAGCTATGCTCGTCGCACAGNTTAGTTTTGTNGTTGCATGCGACAAGGCATATGCTGAGGCAAAGTGCCGTCAGCGCGGCNNCCATCACCAAAACAAAATTGNGTTTTACATTTAATCTGAATTTTCTCATAGTATCTCCTATGAAGTTTTCTTCCGTTTTCCTATGCNCGTNATTTATGACCAAATAGCAGTTTATCGCTTTNTTTTATACAGATAAAGTATCTATTGTTATAAATGTGGCGCGGNTTATGCNAAGGTTTAGGCATAAGCCGCGCCGCCTAATTTGACGTAATCAGTGGAGTAAGGTNTTCATAAANGCGAGATANTCGTCAGCAAGTGCGTTNGCNTCTTCGTGCGTAGNCTTTGAGGTTGCNACGTAGAATTTCAGNTTAGGCTCNGTNCCGCTCGGGCGTACGCAAACCCAATCGCCGTTTTCAAGATGAATCTTGAGTGCGCTCGTTCTTGGAAGAGTGATATCCTCAACCGTTCCGTCCGTATAAGTCTTTTTGCGGTTTATCAAGTCGCTTACTGCAACCACCTTTGTGCCTGCGATTTCAGTATACGTTGCACCGCGCAGCGATGACATAATGCTCTTCATCTTCTCCATGCCGTCCAGACCGCCGAAGGTGACGGAGATTGCNTTTTCGATGAAGTANCCGAANTTTTTGTAAATATCCTGCAANACGCCGTACACCGTTTCACCAACGGAGTCGAAGTAGCANACCATTTCAGCAAANACCATGCTTGCNACNACTGCGTCCTTATCGTGTGCGTGAGTGCCGACAAGCGAGCCGAAGCTCTCCTCGAAGCCGAACAGATATTCGTACTCGTGGCTTACTTCCCACTCCTTAATTTTTTCGCCGATAAACTTGAAGCCTGTAAGCACGTCGAACGTAGTCACGCCGTAGCTATCCGCAATCTTNCGCGCNAGCTCCGTTGTGACGATAGTCTTGACNACTGCGCCGTTCTTTGGCAGAGTGCCGCTTTCGTGCTTGCGGCGGAGTATGTAATTGAGGAGCAGCACACCAATCTGGTTTCCGTTGAGCAGNANAAACTTGCCCTCGTCGTTGCGTATTGCAATACCCATTCTGTCCGCGTCGGGGTCTGTGCCAATCACTATGTCGCTGCCAATGCGGTCGGCAAGCTCTACGCCGAGCTTCAACGTATCCGCTTCNTCGGGGTTGGGTACGCGCACGGTGGAGAACTCCGTATCGGGAGCNGCTTGCTCCTCGACGACGTTGACGGTTATGCCCATCTTTTTAAGTATNGTTGTGACAGGCATATANCCCGTGCCGTGAATGGGGGTATACACAATCTTGACGTTTGCGCCGTGGCTCTTCACNGCTTCGGGGGAGAGTGACAAGCGCATAAGCTCGTCAAAGTACGCATTGTCTACGCTCTTGCCAATCACCGTTACGTGCTCGTCAACCTGCACGTTGTCAAGCCCCTTTATGCTATCCGCAGTAAGCTTAGCTTTTGAGGTCTTAATGTCGAAATATNGGGTTTTATCTATAAATTCGACAACTTTAGCTGTCGCTTCGGGCGACATCTGTGCGCCGTCCTCNCCGTANACCTTATATCCGTTGTACGCTTTGGGGTTGTGGGAGGCGGTAATCATAATGCCNGCTATCGCGTTGAGATGACGAATCGTGAATGAACAGATTGGGACTGGGCGTACAAACTCGAAGAGGTATGCTTTGATTCCGTTTGCCGCAAGAACCTTTGCCGCCTCTATTGCAAATTCGCTTGAGAACTTACGNGTGTCGTAGGCAATGACTACNCCGCGCTTTGCCGCTTCCTCNCCAAGAGTATTGATAAAGTCAGAAAGACCNTTCGTCGCGCGCCTTACGGTGTACACGTTCATTCTGTTCGTGCCAAGGTCAAGTATGCCGCGCATTCCNGCNGTGCCGAATGCAAGAGGTGCAAAAAAGGCTTCCTTCTTCTCGCTTTCGCTAAGCTCNGCAAGACGTGCCTTTTCCTCTTTGGATAACTCCTTGCTTTTTAACCACTCATCATATCTGCTTTGATAATCCATGATAATCTCCTTAGTATTAAGAATACATAGTTATTATATTAGATATTATAACCTATGCAAGAGATTATTTCAATAGAAAATAAAAAACGGCAGCCCTTATTGAGCTGCCAATTTTTAGATAAAAGTTGGATNGNATTCCTTACTGCTCTTGAAGCGGCAGCTCCATAAGCTCGGGATTTGTNCCGCGCAGTATTACGCGCTTTTGAGGCAGGTANGTNTCGCGGCGTATGAGTAGGGAGTTTATCAGTTTGCCGTCCTTGAAAAAGTCGAGATAGCCTTCCGACTTCAAGCCGTTCTTGCCGTAGGAATCTATGACTTCTGCNCCNAGGGCAAGGGTATCGTCGTCGCGGTATTCTGTTTCAAATGGCAACACCTCAATGGTTTCGGAGCGGCGGCGCACGGTTATNTCGTCAAAGCCGTAGACCTCNGCNCGGATATACTTTCCNTCCGTNTTGACCTTGAGCGTGACTGCGCCNGANAGCGTATTGACAAAGCGGAAGTCCGTCTCAGACGANACCATAGCGTCAAAGGATGGCGCAACGTAGCTTACTGGCAGAGAATGCGGACGAACGTGAGATATNGTAAGTCCTGCAAGCAGGGCGCAGTTATACACGGTGCTTGACACCTGACACACGCCGCCGCCTATGCCGTCCACAAATTCGCCATTGCTGATGATAAGCGCGTTTCTGAATCCGTTTGCCTCGGTGCGCTTGCCGACGGTATCGTTGAANGANAACTCGTCCTCGGGATATAGGACTGTGCCGTCNATCTTGCGAGCGGCNAGCTCCACGTTGTATTTGCGGTTCTCCGAGCTNTCGCCGTAGTANGTGGTGAAGTGCGCTATGAGCTTNGGNCTTTCTGCCGCCGCTATTTGTGCGCCGTTCGCGCTTTGCATAATGCTTCCTCCCAGTGCGGCAAGCGTAGCTATAAAGGCTATGGCAAACAGCCGCAACACATCCATTCTTTTAATAAGTTTACGTTTCATAAGCATAGTATGAGCTAAAACGCAAAAATGTTGAATATCTTTATATATGAATACATTCATATTGGTTTTATCCCTCNTCGCAGGTGTAATAGGCACGGGCTTNGGCGGCATACTGGGNGTACTCTTCAAAAACAGAGGCGCAAAGACTATGGGCAGAGTGCTTAGCTTTGCTGGCGGNGTNATGGTTGGAGTCGTAGCGTTTGAGATGCTTCCCGAAAGCATGGAGGCNANNNCCNCGCTCGGCAAGGGNGGCGGAGTCGCGCTAAGCGTGGCTACGCTTGTNGGCGGAATGGTTATNATATACGCCGTCAANAAGNTTTTGGANTTNATAGAGCATAGAAAGCGCGCAATGCAAAACGACGTGTATCGCTCATCTGCAGTAGTGCAGGCACACGCGTATTGCTATCGGANTGCCAATAATTCAAGCNNNNTTANGNTNGGNGNATCTAACTCNAGTGCGAATAGCAGTGGCGCGAATNGNGCGAATNNGGGCAGAAGCGGCAGNGTNGAAATGACATCTGACAAAAGAGTCAAANCTTTGCGCAGCGTTGATGGAGTGAGAGTNGTGGACGCGAGCAATCACCGCCGCGAGCTTATAAAGGCNGGTACGGTGATGCTCATAGCAATCGCACTGCACAACTTCCCCGAGGGAATGGCGATAGGCGCNACGGGCGCGGTNCAGACAAAAATGGGTGTGCTCGTTGCACTGATAATAGCAGTACACAATATCCCCGAAGGCATGGCAATAGCCGCCCCATTGGTGAGCGGCGGTGTACACGGTGCAAAGGCGGTTTTGCTTACCGCACTCGCAGGCGGTGCAACCGTACTCGGTGCGCTCGTAGGGCTTGCGATAGGCGGACTCGGCGATATTGCGACAGGCGTGTGCATGTCGCTCGCGGGCGGCGCAATGCTATACGTCACGTTTTTAGAAATTCTGCCGCAATCCATACTCCTCGATGACGGCGCTGTCCCTGCCGCAAGTATGCTTGTCGGCATAGTCTGCTCGGCAGTATTTGTGTACGCGTTTTGAGTGAATGGTAAAATTGAAAATAAAAAGCTAATAAACATAAAAGAGGGGTTAAACCCCTCTTTTAATCAAGATAATATGTGTGTTTTGCAAAATTACGGACCCCATTGACCGCCGTTCCCGTCAACAGTACAGTTTTCCAATTTGCCATAGAATGGCCATGAACCGTTGAAGCAATATGTTGTACTCTTGGAGTCAACATTTCCTGTTGAACACGTCACGTTATTTTGTCCAACGCTCGTAATAGTGCCTTCGACCATATGTCCTACGATAACACCCATCTTTGGCTTCAAGCTCTTAACTTTGGCGTCGTTTACGTTTTCTATCGAGCAGACCTCAACAGCACATCTTGTGATAAAACTGCCCGCCGTACTATATGCGGCAATGCCTCCAATACTTGCATTTGTACCGTACAGTCTCTGTTGTAAAGTGGTGTTGAGAGTGCGGCAGTCCATAATTGTGCCGCAATTATGACCGCAAATACCGCCTGCGTCCGCCCAACTGTAAACATATGACCTAGACGAACCTAATTTGCCATACTCGCAATTGAGTATTTGCCCATAGTTTCTACCCGCGAAGCCGCCAATATTTGTTAAATCTCGCCATCCGTAAATACTGCCGACAGCATAGCAATGTTGAATAATGCCATTGTTTTGTCCTGCGAAAACACCCGCAAACTTCGACACAGTGGGATTTTCTTCATAGCCTAAATACACTTTGAAGTCTTTAAGCGTAAGATTTGAGATTGTCGCATTGTTTGCTCCAACAAGCCCGTAGAAATCTACATTATTGTACGACTTGATGTCTATTTTTAAGTTGCTTATCGTGTTTCCATTTCCGTTTATATCGCAGGTGAGAGTCGTAATCGGTTCCCAATTTGGATATTCTGCAAGAGATATATTGTTATCCAAAATTCTGCCGCAAGACATGTCATATCTAATATTGTAGAATTGCAACGCATTTCCAATATGATATACTGTTTTGCCATTCGAGGAAGCCTTATATGAATATGTTGCACCAAGTTCCGTTGTCTTATTTATGGGAACAGAACGCGTGCCACCTGTTGCTTGTGAGATGATTACAGATTTTATTTTAACCGTCCATTGACCTATTGCATTGTTGTTCTTGAGATATGTGTAGACATCCCAAGTTGTCCCATCAAAAGGTGCATCGGGCGCAATAGTAACGGTTTGGTTATCTCTATTTTTCCCAGTTATCGATGCATACCAACCGCTTACACTGACAGGCATATTTACTATTACTTCGGCAGTATTGGTGTAATTGAAAGTCTGGAATGTCATTTCGCTTGCATCAAACCTTGCGCGAACTCGAATATAATTGTCATAAGACGTTCCAGTATGTTCAATGGGTTTTGCATATATTTCAAACGATAATGAATCGGGCACATCATATGAAATGTCAATGCCGCATTTGTAATTGCTATTCCGCTTGAAGTATCGATTTAATTCGCTATCAAATCTAACATCATAGTTTTTTGCCATTACTCCGTTTATCCATAAGCCAAATTCGTAGGTTTTTCCTCTTGGCAGGTTGAATTCTTGGTTTACAACATTTTTCCAAGTAGTTCCATCGTTATACTTCCATTGAAATGTAGGTGTAGTTTTTGTGAACTTTGGAATAACCGTCATGGCTTTATTTGAGATAACACCGATATAGTATGTATTATTTGCTTTTAGATTTTGCATTATCAAATATCCATCGGTATACTGCGAGTAAGGTATCGTATTTTTGTCTTTATCAAAACAGCAGAAAAGCATATCAAAGTCTTCATCAAGGTCGTTTTCAAAATTGAACTGGTAGTCACCGTCGTTCTTTGGAGTAAAGCGATAATATCTGTAGTTGTCATTTGCAGCCAAGTCTAATGATGTTCCCTTTGCTGTTGTTGCGTTCACTTCTCTGCTTACAGCGCCGACTCTTACTCTTGTGCTGAGCGCAGATTTTGTTGTGTTATATATTTCTATATAGTAGGTGCGGCTTTCTTCCATAAAAAACTCAACATAGTATGATTCCTTGACATTGAGGATAGGTATGCTTTCCACACCACCGTTTGCACTTTTTTGATAGATGTTTAAGATTGTTAAATTTGTATGCGCAGTTACAAGTAGTACAATTCTAGAAATACCGTTATCATAGCGATATATGCGTGAAGAATTTCCGCTTATAGATTGTTCCGTCAAAGTATCGACAGGCTCTATATTCATATTTACAACATCGCCAAGAGGAGAG
>JAAVHW010000051.1 GCA_014799525.1 Clostridiales bacterium
CATAATAAAAAATAAGCTTTTAGTATTTTATTGTTAGCTCAAAATGTATTTATTATCAAACAAAAAAACTACTGCGCAATCTGCGCAGTAGTTTTATATAAACCATCTTTTATTATCTTATATTAGTCATCATTGCCGATGATAATCTTGTTGAACTGTTCAAGCAACAACGCCATTTGTGCCGCGTCGTCAGCATTCTGCTGCGGAGCCTGTTGTACAGGTTGTGGCTGAGGCTGTGCCTGAGGCTCGGTGTTGTAGATGTAATAATGATGATTCTCCGTTGTGCCACCCTGTTGAGGAGTCTGCTGAGGTGCAGCCTGTGCAGGTGCTGCAGGTGCAGGTGTACGCTTGACAGGAGCCTTTTGCGGTGCAGCCGCGCCGGGGGCAACCTTTGTATAACTGGAGTTTGCAACCACCTGCGCATTGAGGTCAAGATGGATAACCTTGTTGCAAAGTGCGGAGTTCTTGTCATCTTCAATTACGCCGGCGATGACGTCCTTGCCGTATGCCTTCAAATATGCAACCAAAGGAGTGATATCGCCCTTGCCATAAATGATGAAGAAGCCGTCAATGTTGGGGAACTGAGCAAGTCTTGCAGCGTCGATAACTTGGCGCAAGTCCAATTTGCCCTTTCTCTTTCTGGGAAGTGCGGAGAGTGCGTCGTAGCTGTTCTCTTGAATGAACTCGCCGTAATCCTTTGTACGTTTTGCTGAATAGCCGTAGAATTTGCAAGCCGCAACCTCGCCGTATTTTGAAAGCTCTTCCAAAGCAGCCGCAAACGTGCTGTAAGGAACTCTTACACTCTCAATGTCCGCAAGAACGGCGTATTTCTTTGTTGGCATAATTTTTCTCCTCCGTCAACCCGATTTGCACGGATTGCATAATTGTAATATTATATGCATATATTTTAAACTAAAAAAAAACATTTGTCTATACTTTTGTCTATACTTTTTTTTCTCTTTTATAGTAAAATAGCCATTGTTGAGCAAAACCTGCATATTTTCCGTACTTTTCGACCAATAAACCCGACATTTTGTCAGCAGGCACTTTTGGGTACTCCTCTTCGAATATCTTTTTTATCCACGTATCGACGGGGAAAACGTCAAAGCGATTGAAGCCAAAAAGCAATATGCAGTCCGCAACTTTTCTGCCTACGCCATGCAANGACATNAGCTCNGCTCTAAGAGCTGNNGTGTCAAGATTGCGCATGTTTTCTATCNTCGATAAGTCNGCAAGCGCCTTTGCGGTTCTGTCAAGATATGCGGCGCGATAGCCTGCGCCTATACCTGCAAANTATTCCTCACCNGCGCTCGCCAACGCCTCGACAGTCGGGAAAGCGTAATAGCCGCCCATATCCTTGCCAAGCCCTGCGCACATTCTTTCAATAATTCCCTTTATGCGCGGAATGTGGTTGTTTTGCGAGATTAAAAATGAAAACACCGTTTCGCATGCGTCCTGTCTTAAAATGTGTATGCCCTTTCCAAATTCCATAGCGGTTGACAGCANCGCCTTATCCTGCANCTCAAGCTGTATACGCTCATAGTCGGTGTCAAAATCAAAGTATTNTCTGAAAAACGCCTCGTCGTCGCAGGTNATAACGTATCTGTCAGACTTATCCTCAATCTCCGCAATATGGTTGAGGGCAAACAGCCTATACACGCCATCGTTTTCAGTAAANCGAAAAACCTGCCCACAGTTTAGCGTCTGTTCTATNTTGAAATATGGAGTTTTTTGTATTTCAAGCTTTTGCAACTAAGTGTCCTNCCTCTTCACNGTTCNCTTGTANTTCTTCACTATTAAAAAGGGCGTCCATTCGGANGCCCTTAGTTTCATTATTGTGCGTAAACAGATACTTGCTTCTTGTCCTTGCCGACGCGCTCGAACTTCACNACGCCGTCAATAAGNGCAAACAGCGTATCGTCCTTGCCGATTGAAACGTTGTTGCCCGGATGATACTTCGTACCTCTTTGGCGAACGAGGATGTTTCCAGCGAGCACAAACTGTCCGTCTGCGCGCTTTGGNCCAAGACGCTTTGATTCACTGTCACGACCGTTGTGAGAGGAACCCGTTCCTTTCTTATGCGCGAACAATTGAATATTTATAAACATATTATTCTACCTCCAATGATATAAAGTCCGAAAATTCTTCATATAGGTCGGACACCCCATAGTATGCTGTTCTCAATATAATATCTGCGTCATGCTCGTCAGCTTCGCTCATNGACTTTGGCAATATCGCTTTGAGATAACCTCTCTTGTCGTCGGTTTCATATCCNACCGCGATACCCAAAACCTTCATAAGTCCAAGCACCGCCGTCTGTATCACCGAGCTTAAAGCCGCACATACCACGTCCTCGCCTGCGTCGGCATATTCNCAATGCCCTTCGCACTCNACTCCGACGAACTTACCGTCCGATGTTGAGAACTTCACCTTGACCATATCAGCCCTCGATGGAAACAATCTTCAACTCGGTATACGGTTGACGATGTCCCTGACGCCTTCTGATTTGCTTCTTTGACTTGTAATGGAAAACAAGGACTTTTGCAAATTTGTCATGCGCGTTGACGGTTGCCGTCACCTTGCACGCCGCTGCTGCAGAACCTGCCTTTACGTTTCCGTTACCGTCTGCGACCATAAGNACCTTGAGGTCAACGTTCGTGCCGACTTCTGCGTCGATTTTCTCGACCTTCACCAGCATATCCTGCTCGACCTTGTACTGCTTGCCGCCACACTCAACGATTGCGTACATATTTTTACCTCCTCTAACCAGTCTCGCCGACTTAGGTGCANACAAAATTGNCTNACTTAAAAACCACGTTCGCGCGGCTCGGACTATAATTTACCAAAAAAGAGGCTTTGTTGTCAAACGATTTGAACCAATTATATTTGAAATGNATTATATTATTTATANTTATACCAACTAAGCGGTTTTTCTCGTCCGCAGTTTTCCACTATTCATTCTTGCCGTGCAGCCGTACACTTTCGCTTTTCGCTGTCGCTTCTTACTTCGCCACCGCACACTTCTTCACTATTNACTCTTACCTCTTCACTATTGCCANGTCAGCCAACTAAGATGTGCATATTCCTAAGCTCCGCGCTCCTTATCCTTTTGAGCATNGCAAAGCCGTACGGCTCAAGATAGCTCTCCTTGCAATCCGCAAGCCCCTGNGCCTTTATCTCGTTTGTAATTGCAAGCGCTATATCCTCAATTATGTCGCGCTTAACCTTTTTATTCTCATTATCCGCAGTAAGCAAAAATTCGAGCGGCTCTGCCATATCCGACAGTTTAGGCAGCGTTTTCAGCATTCTAAACGACCATTTGTAGTAAGGACAATGCTTTTTGTTGAGCAAAAATATCATCTCTATCGCGCCTCTTACAAACTCGGAAAGCGCGAGCATTGCCGCCCCCTCTTCGCCGTGGTCGATACAGCGCGGATAGTTATACTGCCCAGTCTGCGCCATGCGCACTGCCGCCGCCGCAAGCCTTTTTAGTCTTACGTCCTCGGGCATTCCGTTTGCAATTTCCTCGCGTATTTTTGTAAAAACGCCCAAGTCGTCGCGCCATACCTCGCCGTTTGTTGCCTCGGCAAAATACGCACTCTCTGTAAACAGCCAATCTCTAAGCGTAGCTGGCGCACCCTCGCAGCCCGTATACTTCCTATAAAAGTCGCCTATAATCTGAACGCCCTGCGAGTTTGAGCCTATCACGCTCATATGCTGGCGCTTCGTGCCGCTGTACTCCGTCTTTATTCTGTCGTAGGCGCGCATGAGCTTGAAGCCAATCTTTGCCTCATCCTCACGCGTAAGCCACATGCTAAAGCCCGTTTCAAAATCATGGTCACGGGATATCTCGTCGTCAAAGCCGAAACACTCCGAGCCGTGTCCAACAAGACCGACCGCAATGCGCCCTACGTATTCGGGGAACTCGCTCTCAAGCATTTTTGCGCCGCATTCCTCGTAAAACTTTTTAGCTTCCTCCAAACCCTTCATAGTCAATCTACTCTTTGATATAATTCAATAAACCGTATTACCACAGCAATTTTCTATCTTATGTCAATATTTTAGCCGTTGCACTTTTATCCTATGATAACAGTGCTGTCAGCGATTAGAGTCGTAAATTTGCTTCGCCCTTTCTTCAAGCTCCTGCTTATACATGAAGTATCCAAAGAACGCAAACGCCGCCGCACACTTTTCACACGTATGAGCATAATCAACGTCACGCCCGATTTGCTTATCGTTGAGGCTCTCATAGGCAAGCTCAACGTATTTATCAATCTCATCGTCGCATATTACGCCGCTTGCCTGCGCCTTGTCAAATTCAAGCTGGGCAAGGTTTACGTACGTAATTGCAATCTCGCAATATCCTCCGCTCTTTTTAAGCACCTCTATCGCCTTTTCGTAGCAAGCCTTTGCCTCGTCATAACGCGTAAGTTCACTCAAAGCGGTCGCGTAATTATTGTAAAATCCAGCAAGTCTGAAATCATCCTCGGGAAGCATACGCTCATAAACGTCTTTTGCCTTTCCGTAGTACGGCATCGCCTTGTCAACCTCTCCGAACGCCTTCATGGTTGTGGCGCAGTTGAGATATATCGTCGCGTTTGCCACACTGTCTGAATCCTCGCCGTCAAGTATATCTATAGCCTCCTGTGCCGCTTTCAAGCCCTTTTCCTTATCACCCGATGAGCGATAAAAGCCAACCTGCTCACTGAGAATTTCGCAAAGTCCGCGCATATCACCAAGCGCACGCGCCTCGCCCTCCCAGTATTCAAGCAAACGCTTTGCCTCCGCCAAATCGTTTTTGGCAAACAGCGAATCGAGCTTGTCAATAATTCTCAAAAAAGGGATAGCCCCCGTGGGTTCTTTGCAGCAACAACATTTTTTCTCCATTTGTCCACCTCGTATATCTGCAAGCATTATAGCATAGATATGCCATACCCGCAAACCCAAATCGAAGAAAATAATATGACAAAGCAACACCGCATTGCCGCCGCCAAACAATTCGTATCAAACAATTTGTATTGTATATTGAATCGCAGTATATTCTATGATATACTCATTTAAAGCGTATTACGCTTAGGGGGAAACATATTATGTTGCAGCTCAAAGATATAAAAAAGGACTACACTGTCGGAGAACAAACCGTATCCGCGTTGAAAGGAGTGAGCATATCATTCAGGGAGAGCGAGTTTGTGTCCATACTCGGTCAATCGGGATGCGGAAAGACAACTCTTATGAATATCATAGGCGGTCTTGACAGGGCTACGAGCGGAGAACTGCTTATTGACGGAATAAGCACAAACAACTTTTCCGCAACGGATTGGGACGAATACAGAAATGAAAAGATTGGATTTGTGTTTCAAAGCTACAATCTCATATCCCACCTAAGCGTACTTGACAACGTTGAGCTTGCCCTCACAATATCGGGCATAAGCGGAAGCGCAAAGACGGAACGCGCAAAAGCCGCGCTTGAACGCGTCGGACTCGGCACACAGCTCCACAAGCTGCCAAGCCAGCTATCAGGCGGACAGATGCAGCGCGTAGCAATTGCAAGAGCAATCGTAAACAAGCCTGCAATACTTCTTGCCGATGAGCCGACAGGCGCAATTGACAGTGAAACGTCCGTGCAGATTATGGATATATTGAAAGAGCTTGCAAACGACAGACTCGTCATAATGGTTACGCACAACAACGAGCTTGCCGAAAAATACTCTACGCGCATTATAAACATACTTGACGGCAGAATTACAGCCGACAATAACCCCGTGCTTGCAGAATCTGAATCTCAAAGCCAGTCATCACTTGATGCTGATGCGGCTGATATGGCGCAGCTCAATGCTCACAGCATGGGTGAGGACGTCTCTAAGGCACAAAACACTGAAAGCGCATTGCCTAATGCCAACAAAAAAAGAGGGAAAAGACGCAAATCAAAAAAGAGCTCAATGTCATTTTTCACTGCGGTAAAGCTTTCTGCAAAAAACCTTATAGCAAAGCGAGGGCGCAGTTTGATGACCGTGCTTGCAGGCTCAATAACCGTCATTTCAATTGCGCTTATACTCGCCGTAAACAACGGCTTTGGCATTTATATCAAGGACTTTGAAGAGATGTCGATGTCAAAATATCCCATAGTGGTATCATCGGGTGAAAGCAGTATGCTGTCAATGTTTGAGGAGTTTGTGGGCGGCGATGACCTTAAAGGTGACTCGATAAGCTTTTCTTCAATTTTCGATATCCTATCAGGCAATTCAAGCGATAAGGATAAGTTTACAAATGAGCAGCTCATATACATATACGGTCAATTCAGCGGCATGCTCCACTCCATTATGAACGACACCTCAAAGGATTTGGATTTGACAAAATTCAAAAAGCATATCGAAGAAAACTTTGACAAATCACTCGGCACAGTGAAATATGACTATTCTATAAATCTTAACGTATACAAAAAATCTGTCAATACTGAAAATGCCGTCACATATTCACAAATAAATCCTCTTTCCAAAAACGTATTTCTCGCGCCCCTTCTGAAGCTTATCATGGGCAATAGCGGAAGCGAGGCAAGTCAAGCGACAATGCTTTCGATGCTTGACAAGTATGCATTCTTTGACGAGCTGATTGCAGACGACTCTATGATTATGTCACAGTACGACGTGCTTGCAGGCACTCTTCCGAAAAATAAAAATGAGATTGTTCTCGTCATAGACTCATACAATCAGATAAGCGACTTCGACGCCGTGCTTATGAATGAGCTTGGCTTTGCAGATTTGCTCGTCGCCGCAAATAATCCGCAAAATCTGGATGACTTTACAAAGGAATTTGACAAGGCGCTTGAATACGAGTTCTGCGTACTTCCAACTGGGTCCTCGTACGTATACAATGACGGAACGAAGCTATATGACGACGTAAACGGTATGGGAACGCAACTGCTCAACGAATACCTTTCCAAAAACGGATTGAATGTGAAACTGAGTGGAATACTCCGCCCGAAGGAAGGCGTGGACGGTTGCATTAAGGGAATATTCGGATATCCATCCTCCCTTGGCGACTATATAATAGATGAGGCTAACAACTGCGACTACATACGCGCACAAATTGCGTCCTACGAAAATTATATTGACCTTCAAGCTCAGGCGTATGAAATATACGCCAGTCTTGAGGAAGGACAATCAATACGCGATTTGCCGCTTGAAAAGCAGATGATTTTGACAAAAGCGGCAACCACAAAAATTACGGATGTAAGAACGGGAGAGGAGATAACCGCCTCGGACCACAACTCTATTCTTACAAATATGAACGTGCGAAATCTTGATAAGCCCAACTACATCTACATATATCCAAGCTCAGTCCCGAACAAGGCGAAGATTGTATCCTTCATCAATGATTTCAACGCCGTCTGCTCGGCAGAAGAAGCGCAGGCAGACCTCGACGCAAAAGAGGCAGGCGAACAGCCGCCTACTATCACAAGCGTGGTAAAATACAGCGATGACCTTGACTCCGTTGTCAATGAAATGAACAGCGTGGTCAACACAATTACGTATATTCTTATCGCCGTTGCGCTTGTTGCCGTCATTGTAACAATGCTGCTTATTGCAATCATAATGTATATATCCGTGCAGGACAGAACAAGAGAAATCGGAATATTGCGCTCGCTCGGCGCACGAAAGCTTGATATTTCAAACATATTCAACGTCGAAACGATGCTGATAGGCGCACTTTCAAGCGTGATAGGCATGATACTTGCAGCGATTTTGCAGTTCCCTCTCAATAGCATATTTGCAGCGACGCTCGATATCTCATCGCTGTTGAAGATTGCCTGGTGGCATCCGCTTGTCGTGATTGTAGGCGCAATCGCAATAATCGTACTCTCGGGCGTAATACCCTCTATGCTTGCCGCAAAAAAAGACCCCGTAATTGCACTTAGAAGCGAATAATACGTCATTTGCAAACATAATCAATATCTTAATATTATCCCCACAAACAGAGACGCTTGTGGGGATAATTTTAAAAACCTGCAATCGAATTTGACGTTGCAGGTTTTATTTGACTTTATAATGCTTTTACGTGTACTGAATTATGTATTTATACTATATCGCGCAACAAGGCGACAACCTTTTTTTTCAAGGCGCGACGACTTGTGTCATTTTCAACAATACGCGTGGCGACGGCTCTAAGCTCCTGCTCGCTTACCTGCGCCCCAATACGCAATCGGGCGTTTTCTCTTGACAGTCCGCGCTTTTCCAGCCTCTCCAATCTTAGCCTCATTGGAGTGTACACAAACACAATCTCATCAAACAAGTCTTGTGCCCCACACTCCAAAAGCAATGGCATTTCAACAATAAGCGGACTTGACTTCTCCTCGCTTATCCGCGCAAGTATACGGGGATGAGCTATTGAGTTGAGCTTGCCA
>JAAVHW010000052.1 GCA_014799525.1 Clostridiales bacterium
CCTTAATTTGCCGATTGTACACAATCCCTGCCCAATGAACCACGTAAGCAAACGCGAGTACGTCAAGGACCTTATAAAGCATATCTGCCAGGACGTCCCATTCGCCAAAGACCGCATACTCGGCGCAATCTACCACCCCGAACGCAACAATTTATGGCACCCTGTTTCGGATAGGAGCGATAATTAAAACTCGAGCAACAAAATATATAGGCATTGCTATATAAAAGTCGTGAATATCACGACTTTTATTTATTTTTTTACATGATATTTAGTGTATTTACATACAGGATATCTGCCATATTGTAAAATCATTTCAGAAACATCTAATCTTATAAAAATGTTCTACAAACAACTTTGTACTTGCTCACAAGTATACATGTTTGTGATAAGATACGGCAAAAGCATAAATACGATAGGAGATTTATAAAATATGGATATCTCATTTTTTGGCAAGAATTTAAGAAACCTGCGATTGGAACTAAATATGAGTCAAGCGAAATTCGCGCAAATATTGGATGTGAGTCAATCTCAAATAAGCAAATTAGAGTGCGGCAAAACCGAGCCCACGGTGAATATTGCGTTTGCTATCGTACGCAAATTTGATATAAGCTGGGAAGAACTTTTTGACGGAATAGAATAAAGTTATAAAGGAACTTAAAATTACAATACTGTTCTCAAGTTGATTTAAGCGCAAATTTTTGTATAGTAACTTAAAATTGAAAGTAAGCGCAAATCTTTTGCTTTCTATTATAATTTTAGAAACGTAAAATTGCAATATTTAATCTCAAGCCGATTTAAGCGCAAATATTTGTATAGTAACTTAAAATTGAATTTAAGCGCAGATATTTTGATGCAGAGCGCGAAAAAGCCCTTTTCACTCACAGCCTAACGTACTGAAGTACGTGACTGTGTGGGGAAAGGGCTTTGACAATGCTATGCGCAAAATAGTGGCGCTTAAATCAGCTTGAGAATGCAAGTTTCGGCTGCGTCGCCACGGCGAACACCCGTCTTAAGTATTCTCGTATATCCGCCACCTTGACCGAGCTGCTCCTTACGAGCGTCGTACTTGGGTGCGTACTCCTTGAAGAGCTTCTCGATGAGGGGGTGCTTGGTGTCCTTAATGCGCGCTCTGAATGCCGCCTTGGATTCCTTCTCGCCCTTCACCTCTTGAAGGTCTACAAGCTCTGCCATGAGTCTACGACGAGCGGCAAGCTTCTTCGGTCCGTCATTTGTAAACTCGACTTCGGACTGAGTTGCAACGCCCTTTGCGTTTTTGGTGGTGACGGTCTTTGTAACCTTTACGTCATCCTTGTATGCTCTCATAGCGATAGTGATATATTTTTCTGCAAGACTTCTGACTGCCTTAGCGCGGTCAACGGTGGTCTTAATCTCGCCGTACCACAGCAATTCAGAAACCTGATTTTTAAGCAAAGCCAATCTTTGGTCAGTGCGTTTTCCTAATTTTTTCGGCATATTATCCTCCTTAGTCCTCTTGCGTTTTCAAGCCCAAGCCGAGGTCTTCAAGTTTCTTGACGACTTCTTCGAGCGACTTCTTACCGAGGTTTCTCACTTTGAGCATATCGTCCTCGGTGCGTCTTGTGAGGTCATCCACGGTGTGAATGTTCGCGCGCTTCAAGCAGTTGTATGAACGCACGGACAAATCCAAGTCCTCAACAGACATCTCAAGCACCTTAATCTTGCTGTCCGCTTGCGGCTCGACGAGAATTGCCTTTTCAGCCATATTCTCAACGAGGTCAACGAAGAGCTTTGCATGGTCGTTCAAAATCTTTGCGGCAAGCGACGTGATTTCCTTTGCGGAAGTCGTACCGTCGGTTGTCACTTCAAGCGTGAGCTTGTCGAAGTCGATGCTTTGCTCAACACGGGTGCTTTCAACAGCGTAGTTTACCTTCACAACGGGAGTGTAGATTGAGTCAATCGGAATGTAACCGATTGGTTCAAGCACTTCCTTGTTGCGCGCGGCAGGCACATAGCCTCTTCCGCACTTGACGTAAATTGACATATCAATCACTGCGCCCTCATCAAGAGTGCAGATAACTTGGTCGGGGTTCATAACCTCAATACCTGCTGCACACTCAATATCGCCTGCAGTCACAACGCCAACACCCTCTGCGTGCAAATGGCACTGCTGTCTGCCAGCCTTCTCCAAGGTGCTTACGGCCTTAAATCTGACAGTTTTGAGGTTGAGGATGATTTCGGTCACTTCCTCTTTTACGCCCTTGATGGTGGAGAACTCATGTTGAGCTGCGGGAATCTTGGTGCCGACTGCCGCCGCACCAGGAAGTGCAGAGAGAAGAATACGACGCAAGCTGTTTCCAATGGTCGTACCAAAACCGCGCTCAAGCGGCTCGACGACAAATTTGGCATAATTTTTGCTTTCGTTCTCCTCGAATGTTATCTTCGGACTCTTTATCTCCATCATTACCGTAATCCTCCATCAGATTATTTCGAGTACAACTCGATGATGAGATGCTCTTTAATATCGACGTCATTGATGTCCGCTCTTTCGGGAAGCGATACGACCGAGCCTGTCAGTGTGGTGTTGTCAAAGGACAGCCACTTGACGATGCTGAGGTTCTTTGTTTCCTTTACAGCAGTCCAAAGCTCGCTATCTCTCTTGCTCTCCTTTACGGAAATTACGTCGCCAGCCTTCACGAGGTAGGACGGAATGTTGACCGACTTACCGTTGACCGTGATATGACCGTGGTTGACAATCTGGCGAGCCATAGCTCTTGATGCGCCAAGACCAAGACGGTACACTACGTTGTCAAGACGTCTTTCGATAAGTATAAGCATGTTCTCACCGGTGACGCCGCGCATTTCAGACGCTCTGTCATAGTACATCTTGAACTGCTTTTCCGTCACACCGTAGAAGCGCTTAGCCTTTTGCTTTTCACGCAACTGAACGGAATAGCCGCTGTTTTTCTTTCTGCCCTTGCCATGGTCTCCAGGAGGTGCGTAATGCTTGCCGCTAATCGGACATTTCTCGCTGTGGCACTTTGTTCCTTTCAAATAAAGTTTGCAACCCTCGCGTCTGCAAAGACGGCAATCGGGTCCTGTATACTTAGCCATAATCTCTTTCTCCTCCTCTTACAGTCTTCTCGCCTTAGGCGGACGGCAGCCGTTGTGAGGAATGGGGGACACGTCCTGAATGAGCGTGACTTCCAAACCGACGTTGCCGAGTGCGCGGACAGCAGACTCTCTGCCTTGACCGGGACCCTTGACGTAAACTTCAACCGTTCTCATACCCTGCTCGTATGCGAGCTTTGCTGCATCCTCGCTCACCATCTGTGCCGCGAACGGAGTGGACTTACGGCTGCCGCGGAGCTTGAGCTTACCTGCTGACGACCAAGACACTGCGTTGCCGTTCATGTCGGTGATTGTGACGATTGTGTTGTTGAAAGAAGCATGAATGTGCACTTGACCTCTTTCAACGCGCTTTATATCCTTTCTTTTCTTTATCGCTTTTCTTGCAATACCTGCCATAATCGCGCCTCCTTATTTCTTACGGCTTACAGTACGCTTCGGACCCTTTCTTGTACGAGCGTTCTGTTTTGTGCTCTGACCACGTACGGGAAGACCCTTTCTGTGGCGCACTCCGCGATAGCAGCCGATTTCCATAAGTCTCTTGATATTAAGACCGACCTCACGCTTGAGGTCACCTTCGACGTGCAGATTTTTTTCGATGTAGTCACGAATGAGACTGACCTGCTCCTCCGTCAAATCCTTGACTCTGATGTCGGGATTGATGCCGGTGGTTTGCAGAATTTTTTGAGAAGTCGGAAGACCGATACCGTAGATATAGGTCAAACCGTACTCAACTCTTTTGTCGCGTGGAAGGTCCACGCCGGCGATTCTTGCCATTTTCTACCTCCGATTAAGTATAAAAATATATTTATCTATATGCCACGCATAGGTAGTTGCCAAAAATTTGGAATGAGGCAACCAGCCGCCCTACGCATAATTCCATAGTTAGCCTTGAAGCACATATGCGCTTCAAAGCACGAAAAGACTGTTATCAGCCTTGACGTTGTTTGTGATTGGGATACTTTGAGCAGATAACCATAACTCTGCCGTTTCTTTTGATAACCTTGCATTTGTCGCACATAGGCTTTACACTGGGTCTGACTTTCATAGTGAACCTCCAATATGTCCTTATTTTTTGTTGACCTTACTTGTTGCGGTAGATAATTCTGCCTTTTGTCAGGTCGTATGGCGACATTTCAATTTTGACCTTGTCGCCCTCTAAGATTCTGATGTTGTTTATACGTAGCTTTCCGCCGAGATACGCCAATATCTCATGACCGTTGTTGAGCACAACTCTAAACTGGGTTTTCGGCAAAACTTCAACCACTTTGCCTTCGGTTTCAATCACGTCTTCCTTTGACATAGAACCTTCCTTATTCTTGATTTTCGTTGTAAAAACGGAGTGCGCTATACAGCTCTGCGTCGAACACCTGCGTTCCGTTTTTGAGTTTTTCCGCAATCTTGGCAAGCACGTCGCCGTTTGATTGCAGATGCTTTATATTTTTTAACTTTGCCTTCTTTATGCGCCTTGTATTGCCGTCTGCGATTTTTACCCTATCCTCTCCGACAAGCTCGACTACGGCATAATACTTTCCGCTGTCGCGTCCCGCCTTTGAGAATACTATCTGACCAAGCTCCATACAAGTCCTCGCACACTCCGCAATATCGCGCGGTTATAAAGTCAATATTTCCGCGCCGTGTTCGGTGAGCGCAACCGTGTTTTCGTAGTGAGCGGATGGCTTTCCGTCCTTCGTTTTACAGCTCCAGCCTTGCTCTACCGTCTGCCATGTGCCCAAGTTTACCATAGGCTCTATTGCAAGCACAAGTCCGACTTCAAGCTTTATGCCGTGTCCCGCCTTTCCGTAGTTTGGAACGGGTGGGTCCTCATGCATCTCTCTGCCAATGCCGTGTCCGACCATGCTTCTCACGATTCCGTAGCCGCGCGCCTCGCAATGCTCCTGTACGGCGTGGGAGATATCTCCCAATCTGTTGCCGACCTTAAATTGCTCTACACCCTTGAAAAAGCTCTCTCTCGTTGTTTCAACAAGCAGCTTCTTCTCGTCGCTGACCTCACCTATGAGTACAGTCCTCGCTGCGTCCGCTTGCCACCCCTTATATATGAGTCCGCAATCGATGCTGAGTATCTGTCCTTCCTGAAGTCGCTTATCCGACGGGAATCCATGCACGACCACATCGTCCACCGAAGCGCATATCGTGCCGGGGAAGCCGCCGTATCCGAGGAAGGATGGCTTGCAGTCATGCCTCAGTATATAGTCGTGCGCAAATTCGTCAAGTCTTTTTTTTTTTTTTCCTTGCTTTACTCTTTCCTCCAGGAAGAGGAGACAATCTCTTAAGATTGCACCAGATTTGCGCATACACTCAATTTCGGCAGGGCTTTTGAGAGTTATCATTGAAGCACCTTTTTGACGTCCGCAAATATCTCTTCAATCGTGCCAGTTGCAGGCACGTCCACGAGCTTGCCTTGAGCGCGATAGTAGCTGATAAGCGGCTCGGTCTGCTCCTGATAAACTCTGAGTCTGTTTTGAACAGTTTCGGGCTTATCGTCGTCACGGATGAAAAGCTCGTCGCCGCACGCCTTGCACTTCGTTTCACCGTTCAACGTTGAAACGTGGTAGGTTGCGCCGCACTTGCAGACTCTTCTTCCGCCAAGCCTTGACACTATCATCTCAAACGACACGTCTATGTTGATTGCCATATCGATGCTTGCAACTCTGTCAAGCGCTTCAGCCTGTGCAATCGTACGGGGGAAGCCGTCAAGCACATAGCCGTCCTTGCAGTCGGCATTTGCAAGTCTGTCCTCAACCAAGCCGATTACAACCTCGTCGGGAACGAGCGCACCTGCGTCGATATACTCCTTTGCCTTCACGCCAAGGGGAGTTCCCTCCTTGATGTTGCGCCTAAGTATATCACCCGTGGAAATGTGGGGAACATTATATTCCTCACATATCAGTGCCGCTTGCGTGCCTTTTCCTGCGCCGGGAGCGCCCAAGAGAATTACATTTTTCATATTTTCTTATTTTAGCAGATATTTGCCCTAAAGGCAACCGATTCAAAGACCGATTTGAGCCTTAGGGGCAAAATATGTCGCTTTTTGCTTATTTGAGGAAGCCCTTGTAATGCTTCATCATTATCTGTGATTCCAACTGCTTGTTCAGCTCCAATGCAACCGACACGACAATCAGAAGTCCCGTTGCCGAGAAGGAGTTTGCAAGTCCGAGGTCGGGCGCACCCGCCGTATACTGGTTGGACAGCGCTTTGAATATAAACGTAGGAATAAGCGCTATTATCATCAGGAACACTGCACCGAACAACGTAATACGATTGTTTATCTTGCGCAGGAATTCGCTTGTAGGTTTACCAGCTCTTATACCAGGGATAAAGCCGCCGTACTGCTGGATATTCTTGGATACGTCCTCGGGATTGAACTGAATCTGCGCATAGAAATACGAGAAGCCCAATATGAGGAGTGCAAGCAATACGTAATACACTGCGGAATCCGAACCCATATACTTAGCATACCATGCCGCCGCAGGAGTCGTGCTGAAGAACAACTGAATTATCATCTGCGGGAACATGAGCAAGGATGATGCAAAGATGATTGGCATGACGCCGCTGCCGTTTACGCGAATCGGAATATACGTCGTCTGACCGCCATACATCTTGTTGCCCTTAATCTGCTTGGAGTATTGAACTGCAATTCTTCTTTCCGAGCTGTCAATAAACACGATGAAGAAGAGAATTGCAACAACAACAAGGATATAACCAAGCAAGTTCCAAACATACACCCAGTTATCAGTTGCATCCGTCATAACCTTAATGGCGTTTGCGATGCTCGTGCCTGCCGTTGCAAGAATACCGATGAAGATGATGATTGACGTTCCGTTGCCGATGCCGTACTCGGTGATTCTTTCACTCAGCCACATGACCATCGTGCTACCGCCAACGAGCATTACGATTGTAATTGCCATCGTAAGAATAGGCGCAGTTTCGGAATTCTTCTCATAATCGAAAAGCGGATTGATGACGTTGCTGCTGTTCAGCATAACGACGATACCGATAGCTTGAATTATTGCAAGAATGATTGCAACGATTCTCGTAATCTGCGTAATCTTCTTTCTGCCTTCCTCGCCTTCTTTTGAAAGTCTTTCAAGAGGTCTGATGACCAAGGTGAGGAGCTGCATGATAATGAACGAGTTGATAAACGGCAATATACCAAGCGAGAACAAAGTCGCGTTTGACATAGCGCCACCCGTTATTACCGACAACACGCCAAAGAAGTCGCCCGTATTTGAAAACCAATTCTCAACTGCGTTAGGCGCCAGCGTTGGCAATGGGATGTAGCATCCTATACGATAAACAAGGATAAGAGCCAGAGTGAAGAAAATCTTCATCCTGATATCTTTCGACTTGAATGCATTTTTGAGCGTTTCAAACATTAGAGCACCTCTGCTGTGCCGCCTGCCTTTTCGATTTTTTGAATTGCAGATGCGGTGAATTTGTTAGCCTTTATGGTAAGCTTCTTTTCAAGTACGCCGTCACCCATAACTTTAAGACCGTAGTTTTCTGCCTTTTTGACGATATTCGCCTCAATGAGCTTGTTGATATCAACAACTTCACCGTCCTCAAATCTGTTGAACACTTCGACGTTCACCGCGTTATAAACGTGAGCGAATCTCTTGTTGTTGAAACCGACCTTCGGAAGTCTTCTCGTCATCGGCATCTGTCCGCCTTCAAAGTTGGGGCGAACGCCGCCGCCGCTTCTTGCCCATTGACCCTTGTGACCGCGAGTGGATGTCTTGCCCGTACCCGAGCCTATGCCGCGGCCAACTCTCTTGGATGCGGTTTTTGCTCCATCTGCAGGTTTGATATCTTGAATATTCATAGTCCTATTCCTCCTCAGATTTCTTCAACCTTTACAAGGTGAGAAACCTTTGCAAGTTTACCTCTAAGGCAAGCGTTGTCAACAAAAGTCTTTGTCTGACCAATCTTGTGCAAGCCCAATGCTTCGAGGTTTGCTTTTTGATTCTTGAGAATACCGTACACGCTTCTGACAAGAGTTACTTTTATGGTCTTTTCCATACTTATTTCCTCCTTAGTCACCCACGACTTCGACGCCGCGAAGCTGTGCGATTTCCTCTGCATTACGCAGACTGCGCAGACCCTCTATAGTGGCCTTTGCACTGTTGATGGGGTTGTTAGAGCCGAGGGACTTCGTTCTGATATCCTTGACGCCTGCGACCTCAAGCACCATACGCACTGCACCGCCAGCGATAACGCCGGTACCTTCTTCAGCGGGAAGCAGAAGCACTTGTCCGCGTCCGAATTTGCCAGTCGTTGCGTGAGGAATGGTGTTGCCCTTAAGGGACATAGCCTGCAAATTGTGTCTTGCCTGCTGGGAAGCCTTCTTGATTGCTTCGGGAACCTCAGCCGCCTTACCCATACCGAGACCGACCTTGCCGTTGCCATCGCCGACTACCACGAGTGCGGAGAAACGCATATTTCTGCCGCCCTTGACCGTCTTTGTGACGCGGTTTACGCCAATGAGCTTTTCGGTCAAGCCGTCGTTCTCTTCTCTGTTTCTATCGTTTCTTCTGTCACGATTGTCTGCCATAATTCCTCCTAAAACTCAAGACCGGCTTCTCTTGCGCCGTCCGCCAAGGCTTGAACTCTACCCGTGTAAAGATAGCCGCCTCTGTCAAATACGACTTGCTTGATGCCGAGTGCCAAAGCCTTCTTGGCAACTGCTGCGCCAACAATCTTGGACGCTTCGGTCTTTGTAGCCTTTGCAATCTCAGCAGCAACTTCCTTTGACATCGTAGATGCCGAGCAAAGTGTGTTGCCCTTTACGTCGTCGATAATCTGAGCATAGATATGGTTGGTGCTCCTGTACACGCTGAGACGGGGTCTTTCAGCAGTGCCGCTGACCTTTTTCCTGACTCTTGCGTGACGGATAATTCTATCTTGATTTTTATCTTTCTTTGTTATCATAGTATCACCTCACTCATCACTTCGTGGCTCTCTTGCCGACCTTCTTGATGACGACCTCATCCTTGTAGTGGATACCATAGTTGTGATACGGTTCCACAGGCTTGTACGCCTTTATCGTTGCGGCTGTCTGACCGACAAGCTGACGGTCGATACCCTTGACAACGATTTCAAGAGGCTGGGGAAGCGCAAACGTGATGCCCTCGGGAGCTACCACCTCGATGGGATGGGAGAAGCCGATGTTGAGCGTCATCTTGTTGCTGCCGTTGAGCGTCACCTTGTAACCTACACCGCTGACGATGAGGGACTTCTCAAAGCCCTTCGTTACGCCTACTACCATGTTGTGGATAAGCGCACGGTACAAACCGTGAAGCGCGCGGTGCTCCTTGTCGTCGGAGTGACGCTTGCACAAAACGTGTCCGTCCTCAAAAACGACGTCAATGGACTTGTCTACCTTCTGCGTCAACTTTCCGAGAGGTCCGCTGATGGTGACGAGATTGTCATTGTTCTCAAATGTAACTCCTGCGGGGAGCACGATTGGAGTTCTACCAATTCTTGACATAGCCTACCTCCTTACCATACATAGGCGAGCACTTCGCCGCCGATGTGCTGGGCCTTTGCCTCTTTGTCTGTGAGGATGCCCTTAGAGGTGGAAAGAATGGCAATACCCATACCGTTCAACACCTTGGGGAGGTTGTCCACGCTTGCGTACACGCGCAAACCAGGGGTGGAAACTCTCTTGAGTCCCGTAACAACCTTTTGATTCTTGTTCGGTGCATACTTCAAGGTGATAAGAATGGTGTTCTGAACTTCACCCTCTATAATTTCATAGCCCTTGATGTAGCCCTCTTTGACCAGAATATCCGCGATAGCAACCTTCATCTTGCTCGCAGGCACTTCAACCGTTTCATGCTTAGCGGTCAAAGCGTTTCTGATTCTTGTAAGCATATCTGCAATTGGGTCAGTCATAGTCTTACCTCCTCTTACCAACTTGCTTTCTTTACGCCCGGAATCTCACCCTTGTAGGCAAGGTTGCGGAAGCAAACTCTGCAAATACCGTACTTCTTAAGCACGGAGTGGGGACGACCGCAGATACGGCAACGCGTATACTCACGAGTGGAGTATTTCTGAGGTCTTTGTTGCTTTATTTTCATTGCTGTTTTGGCCATAGTTCACACTCTCCTTACTTGGCGAAAGGCATACCGAGGAGCTTGAGAAGCTCACGTGCCTCTTCGTCTGTCTTTGCGGTCGTTACGACGCAAATGTCAAAGCCGCGTACCTTTTCCACCTTGCTGTAATCGATTTCGGGGAAAATGAGTTGTTCCTTGACGCCGACGGCGTAGTTGCCTCTGCCGTCGAATGACTTTGCGGAAATTCCGCGGAAGTCACGGACTCTGGGGAGAGCAATTGATATGAACTTATCCAAGAAGTCATACATTCTGTTGCCGCGAAGAGTAACCTTTGCGCCAATGTTCATGCCCTCTCTGACCTTGAAGTTTGCGACTGATTTCTTTGCTGTTGTGATAACCGGTTTTTGACCTGCAATCAGCTTCAACTCTTCCACTGCGAGCTGCAGGGATTTGCTGTTGTCTTTGCAGTCGCCAAGGCCCATGTTGAGGACGATTTTTTCAAGGCGCGGAACCTCGTTCACGTTCTTGTAGCCAAAGCGTTTGATGAGAGCCGGTACAACCTCTTCGGTGTACTGCTTTCTCATACGATATCTTTCAGCATTACCAGCATTCTTATCGGTTGCAGTTGCGTTAGCAACCTGATTATTGATGTCTGCCACGATATTACCTCCGATTTATTAGTCCCTATTATTTGTCGGACTTTTCTGTCTTTTTCTTAGCCGCTTTCTTAGCTGCTTTCTTAGCGGACGCCTTCTTCTCGTCGAGAGCAGCTCCGCACTTGGGGCAGACGCGAACGGACTTTTGCTTGCCGTCTACGTCCTTTACTTCATGCTTGACTCTGATGACTTCACCGCAGGAGCTGCACACGTGCATGACGTTTGATACGTCAATCGTGCCCTCTCTCTTGATGATGCCGCCCTGGTCCTGCGCGTTTCTGGGCTTCTTGCTTCTTGAAACAATGTTGACGCCCTCAACGTAAATTCTGTTGGTGTCGGGATTGACTGCAAGAACCTTGCCGACCTTACCCTTATCCTTACCAGTGATAACCATTACGTTATCGCCCTTCTTAACACTCATATTTGCCATAATACTTATCCTCCTTCTTACAGCACTTCCGGAGCAAGCGAGATAATCTTCATGTAGTCTCTGTCACGAAGCTCTCTTGCGATTGGCCCGAAGATACGAGTGCCTACGGGTTGCTTTTGGTTGTCGATGATGACAGCTGCGTTGTCGTCAAACTTGATGTAGCTGCCGTCCTCGCGCTGAATACCAAACTGCGTACGCACGATAACTGCCTTTACGACGTCGCCCTTCTTTGCCTTACCGCCTGGGATAGCCGACTTGACGGATGCGACGATGACGTCACCGATGTTGCCGCTTCTTCTGAAAGAGCCGCCCAAGACTCTGATGCACATAATTTCTTTGGCGCCGCTGTTATCTGCGACTTTAAGCCAAGACAATGGTTGAATCATAGCACTCCCTCCTTACTTCGCCTTCTCGATTATCTCGACAAGTCTCCAACACTTATCCTTTGAAAGAGGACGTGTTTCTGCAATGCGTACCTTGTCGCCAATTCCGCATGAGTTGTTCTCGTCATGCGCCTTGCACTTCTTGGTACGGCTGACTATCTTCTTGTAGAGGGGATGCTTGACGCGCTCGCTGATAGCGACGACGATGGTCTTGTCCATCTTGTCGCTAACTACGATACCCACTCTTTCTTTTCTAAGATTTCTTTCTTCCATATTCTCCTCCGATTAGCCCTTTGCCTCGGCTTTCTTAGCACGAGCAAGCTCTCTTTGGCGGATGACGGTCTTAACGCGAGCAATGTCGTGTCTCGTTTCCGTCAACTCCTTGGTGTTGCTGAGCTGATTAGTGGCGTTCTTGAAGCGAAGGAAAAACAGTTGAGATTTGAGCTCGTTGAGCTTATCCTGCAATTCCTTATCATTCATTTCCAAAACTTGTTTCGATTTCATTGCTCACCGCCTTCGGCTTTAACCGTTTCCTCAGCCTTTACAAACTTACACTTGACGGGCAACTTGTTTGCAGCAAGACGCAAAGCTTCTCTTGCCACTACTTCGTCAACCCCTGCGATTTCAAACATTACGCGGCCCGGCTTGACCACTGCAACCCAGTATTCGGGAGAACCTTTACCTGAACCCATACGAGTTTCAGCAGGCTTCTCTGTGACAGGCTTGTGGGGGAAGATGTCCACCCATACCTTACCGCCTCTGCGGATATATCTCGTCATTGCGACACGGGCTGCTTCGATTTGGTTGGAGGTAATCCAGCCCGGCTCAAGTGACATAAGTCCGAATTCGCCGTATGCGACGATATTACCCTTTGTCGCTTTGCCCTTCATTCTGCCACGCATTTGGCGGCGTCTTTTGACGCGTTTAGGCATTAACATTATTGATTTCCTCCTTCAAGTGGATTCTTGCCAAGGACTTCACCCTTGTATATCCAGCACTTGACGCCGATTGCACCGAACGTCGTGTGTGCTGTCGCCACACCGTAGTCAATGTTTGCACGGAGTGTCTGAAGTGGGATTGCGCCCTCGCGATATTGCTCGCTTCTTGCGATTTCCGCACCGTTGAGACGGCCGCTAACCATCGTCTTGATACCCTTAGCACCAGACTTCATAGCCTTTGACATAGCCTGCTTCATGATGCTGCGGAAGTTGCCCTTGCCCTCAAGCTGCTTTGCAATGTTCTCTGCAACGAGCTGAGCGTCTGCGTCGGGCTGTCTGACTTCCATGATATTGATGCTGACCTTCTTGTCGGTCTTGCCAAGCAGCTTCTCAACTTCTTTCTTAATCTGCTCAACGCCTGCGCCTGCCTTACCGATGAGGGTTGCAGGACGGGAGGTGTGAATGCTTACTACAAACTTGTCCGCCGCTCTCTCAATGGTTATCTTGGAGATAGCGTTTTCATAGTATTTCTTCTTGATGAACTTACGCACCTTGTTGTCTTCGACAAGATTGTCGGCGAAGTGCGCCTTGTCGGCATACCACGTGGAGCTCCAAGGTCTGATGATACCTGTTCTAAGACCGTTTGGGTCTACTTTCTGTCCCATGATTTACCTCCTTATGCCATTGAGTCAAGCACGACTGTTACGTGGCTTGTTCTCTTGTTGATGCGATACGCTCTGCCCTTAGACACAGCCTGTATGCGCTTGAGGGTCGGGCCCTCGTTTGCATAGCACTCTGCGATATAAAGGTCGTTTCTCGCAAGGTTCTGATTGTTCTCTGCGTTTGCCGCTGCGCTGTTGACGACCTTGAGAAGCACCTCGCTTGCCGCCTTAGGTGTGTTTTCAAGGATAGCAATTGCTTCCGTCACGGACTTGCCCTTGATTATGTCAAGTACAATTCTCACTTTGTAGGGAGAAATTCTGACATATTTAGCAGTTGCGCAAGGTCTTGTATCCGCCTTTGCCTGGCGTTCCAAGGCTTTTTGTTTACTTCTTGTAGCCATATCTCTCCTCCTCTTAGCGCTTGCCGGTGGTCTTGTCGCCTGCGTGACCCTTGAAGGTACGCGTAGGTGCGAACTCACCCAGCTTGCAGCCTACCATATCCTCGGTGATGTACACCGGAACGTGTTGCTTGCCGTTGTGCACCGCAATCGTGTGTCCTACCATCTCGGGGAAGATTGTTGAACTTCTCGACCACGTTTTGATGGATTGACGTTGACCCGATGCATTCATAGCATTGATTCTGTTCATAAGGCGCTCCTCAACATAGGGGCCTTTCTTAACGCTTCTACTCATTTCTCTCCTCCGATTAGTTCACACGCTTGATGATGAACTTGCTTGACGCTTTCTTCTTCTTTCTCGTCTTATAACCCAAAGCAGGCTTACCCCAAGGAGTGACAGGTGAAGGCATACCGACTGGCGACTTGCCTTCGCCACCGCCGTGCGGGTGGTCGTTCGGGTTCATGACGACACCACGGACGGTAGGACGTACGCCCATGTGACGCGTCTTACCTGCCTTACCGACGCGAACGATTTCGTGGTCGATGTTGCCGACCTGACCGACAGTCGCTCTGCATCCGATAAGGATGTATCTCATTTCACCGCTGGGAAGACGTACGATTGCATACTTGCCTTCCTTTGCCATGAGCTGTGCCGCATTGCCTGCCGCTCTTGCAATGATGCCGCCGTTGCCAGGTTGCATCTCGATGTTGTGAATCATTGTACCAACAGGGATTGCAGACAGGGGAAGTGCGTTGCCGACCTTGATGTCTGCGTCCACACCGCTTTCAAGCACGTCGCCGACGTTCAAGCCAAGAGGTGCAAGGATGTATCTCTTCTCGCCGTCAGCATAGTGCAGAAGTGCAATGTTTGCAGAACGGTTCGGGTCGTACTCAATCGTTGCAACCTTTGCAGGTATGCCGTCCTTGTTACGCTTGTAGTCGATGATACGATATTTGTTTCTGTTGCCGCCGCCGATGTGACGAACGGTGATTCTGCCCATAGAGTTTCTGCCGCCCGTCTTGTTGAGCGACACGAGGAGTGAACGCTCAGGAGTGGTGCAGGTAATCTCATCAAAAGCGGATACCGTCATGAAACGGCGCGCAGGAGAAGTTGGTTTATATTTCTTAATAGCCATTTATATACCCTCCCTTGCTTATGCGAGGCTCTCGAAGAACTCGATTGCTTTGCTCTCGGCAGTCAAGGTGACGATTGCCTTCTTGTATGCGGAACGTCTACCCTCGTTTCTGCCCATTCTCTTCAACTTGCCGTCGTAGTTGACGGTGTTGACCTTTTCAACTCTTACGCCGAAAATCTGCTCGACCGCAGCCTTAATCTGCGACTTCGTTGCGGATTTCAACACCTTGAAGGTGTACTTCTTATCAGGAATACCGTCAAAGCTCTTCTCTGAAAGAATCGGCTGAATTATGATGTCATATGCTGTCATACGTTTGCCTCCTCAATCTGCTTGATTGCGTCAACCGTGAGGACAAGGTTCTTTGTGGATACGATGTCATAGACGTTGAGCGTTCTTGCTTCACAGACGCTGACCTCGGGAATGTTTCCACTCGCAAGAAGTGCGTCTGCATTATGTTCACCAAGCACGAACAATACCTTGCCGCTGGGAGCAAGAGCCTTCGCCGCTGCCGCCACGTGCTTTGTCTTTACCTCGGCAAGCTCAAACTTGTCAAGCACGACAATCTCGTTTTGACGGAGCTTCTCCGACAGAGCGGAATAGAAAGCCGTCTTGTTCATACGCTTGTTGATTTTCTGTGAAAAATCTCTGGGCTTCTTTGCAAACACCACGCCGCCGCCGACATACTGCGGTGCAACGATGGAGCCTTGACGAGCGCGACCCGTACCCTTCTGGCGATAAGGCTTCGCACCGCCTCCGCGAACTTCAGTTCTCGTAAGGTTGCACATTGTGCCTTGACGCTTGTTGGCAAGCTGAGAAACAACTACCTGATGTACGAGTGCTTCTTTATAATCGCATCCAAAGATAGAATCGTTGACTTCAACGCTACCGACCTTAGTTCCGGACATATTCAACACGTCTAATTTCATATTCTACCTCCGCTTAGCCCTTTACAGACTGTTTGACTGTCACAAGTCCACCCTTCGGGCCAGGGACCGCGCCCTTTACCAAAAGGAGATTTCTCTCGACGTCTACGCGTACAACCGTAAGGTTTTGCACCGTCACCTGCTCATGGCCCCATTGACCAGCCATGTGCTTGTTTTTAAACACTCTCGACGGAGAGGAACACGCACCCATAGAGCCTACGCCTCTGTGATAACCAGAACCGTGTGCCTTAGGACCAATGTGGTTGTTCCATCTCTGAACGACGCCCGAGAAGCCGTGACCCTTTGACGTACCAGTGACGTCAACCTTGTCGCCTATCGCAAACACGTCGCATTTGATTTCCTGTCCGACCTGATAGCTTGCGCTATTTGCAAGACGCAATTCGCGCAGATACTTTCTGACAGTAACGCCTGCTTTCTTGAAGTGGCCGCTGACGGGCTTGTTGACTCTGGTTTCCTTAACCGTGCCGAAGCCCACCTGAACCGCTTCATAGCCTTCATTCTCCTTGGTCTTTACCTGCACCACGGGGCAAGGACCTGCCTCGACAACCGTGACCGGAATGACCTTTCCATCTGGAGTGAAGACTTGACTCATTCCCAATTTCTTTCCGATGATTGCTTTATCCATAATTATAAAGTTCATCCTCCTTGATTATTTTCCGCTTAGAGTTTGATTGAGATATCAACACCCGCCGGCAAATCAAGCTTCATCAATGAATCCACTGTCTTGCTCGTCGGATTGTAGATGTCAATCAAACGCTTATGTGTTCTGAGTTCAAATTGCTCGCGGCTGTCCTTATACTTGTGCGTTGCGCGCAAGATAGTGACAATTTCCCTATCCGTAGGAAGAGGAATTGGACCGGAAACCTTCGTGCCGGTCTTTTTCACGGTCTCAACGATTTTCTCTGCGGAAACGTCGATGAGATTGTGGTCGTACGCTTTGAGCTTTATTCTTATTTTCTGTCCAGCCATTTTTTAGATTAGCCTCCTATAAATGTTGCAGTTGTACACACTCATCCGCGTGTGTCATTTATTTTTTTATCGTTGCGAGGCAACGAAATAGACGTATCCTATAAGACACGCTCCTATATTTTACATATTTGTCAAATTTGAGTCAAGCAAATTACTTAACAATTTTCAATGATTTTAAAATATTTTTTGCGCTTGTGTAGGCGCATAAAGCCCAACACAAAATGTAGTATATATTGATTATTTTATATTCCTATACTTATTATATTATAATAATGTGGTCTTTGAAAGCCGTATCATACAAGTTTGTGTAGAACTAAAAATCACGACATTTGGATGCAGGGCGCGCGCCCTGCACGCGCGGTGCAGTCTCTTGAATAGCGACTCGTCGTGTTCACATCCAAACTTATATAAAACACAAAAATTGCGTTATTGAGATGAAGAGCGCGAAAAAGCCGCCTGTTTGACAAGCCTAATGTACATATCGTACATGACTTGGCAGACAGGCGGCTTTGACAAAGCTATTCGCTCAATAACACAATTTTTTAGTCTACGCGGAGAGCATCAACAACATTCTTCCTCGACGCACTAATCGCAGGTATAACACCTGAAATTACGGTCATGGCAAGGCTTGCAACGACAAGCAGGAAGGCATGCAAGGGGTGGAAGTGCAGGAGGTCGCCTACACCGGATACTGCGCCTATGACAAGGCTTATGAGCGGGCAGAGAATGTAGGTTATCACAATGCCCATGATGCCGCTGGTGAGACCAACTATTGACGTTTCGGTGATGAATACGTTTCTTATATCACGCTTACGCGCGCCAAGGCTTCGCAGTATACCAATTTCTCGGATACGCTCTATGACGGAGTTGGAGGTTATGACGCCAATCATGACGGTAGATACGACGAGCGAGATTGAAGCAACCGCGACAAGGATTATTGACATAAGGTCAATCATCACACGGAGCATGTACACTGTCATCTCAGATACGTCAAGATATCCAACGGCGTTGCTGCCGTCTGCCTGCTTGTGCGTTTCATTCCACTTTGCAATATACTTTGCGGCGTTCTCCTTCTGCTCATAGGTTTCGGGATAGACGTTGATGTAGGTCGGTGCCTTTGTTGCGCCGATAGCCTTAAGGTGTGACGTCCATTCAAGCTTTGCGGTTGTTATAAGGTTGATAATCTGTGTATTTTCAGTAATCTCATCGTCCTTGATGTCGCCGCCAAATACCGTCCTATGCTTTAACTGAGTGCCATCCTCCTTTGCAATAAGGTCACGCTGCGCCTTTGCGATGTTGCTTTCATAAGCTTGATTGACAACGTAATCCGCAAGCTCGGGGGTATAGCAGATTGCGCTTGAAACATAGTTTGACGCATCGTCCTTCTTGGGACGGATGACACCGACTATCTTAAGCTCCTCGCCCTTGTTGTAACGAGCCTCAAGCGTGGATTGCTCCTCGTTCGGCTCATGGAACAACGTGCTGTCCGAGGGGTCAGGAATATAGTAGTCATTGTTTGATACAAGTTTAAGCGATACTGGGTTGTTAAGGAAGTAATCAATGTCAAGCTGAATGTTTTCATCGACAATACTTTCTACTGGCTTAATTTTCCCATCCGCAGTTTTGATATACTCTACGCCGAAGTCCTTAAACAGTGTCATAGATATCTCATTATTGGGACCGACGCACAGCACAAGCTCGTTCTTGTTTTGCGGATAGCGACCGCCAAGCACGTCATAGGACTTGAGCATATTTGCCTCGTCGCCAACCAAAACCTGCCAGTTTGCAGGCTGCACGCCGCTCTCACCGATTATACTTGTCGTAATCGTCAATGCTGATGAAGTCTCGGGTTTTTGCGACGCATTTGCATAGATAAACTCGCCGTTTCTGTTTATTGTCTTTGCAATGATATTGTATTGCACGCCGTAGTATGGATTGTACACCGAATAATAATCCTTCGGCATTTTTCTAAGATACTGGTCAAACTCCTCTGTCAAATCGTTTCTGGAAACAGACTTGAACAGCGAGCTCATAACCGCATTAACGTCCGTACTTCCGCCAACTGGACCTTCTACTACGTTGATGTCGCTGCTGTCGGGATGCGAACCCTCGCTGACTACAGGCTGCATCATGTTTGACATAACGTCCATGATTGCGGAGACCTCTACGTTGTATTCATACATACCAAGAGGAACGCCTGCCATCATCTCCGTTTGCATTTTGTCAACGAAGATGTTAAAGCCGTTTGAAATTGAAAGCACGAGTCCAAGACCTATGATGCCGATACTTCCTGCAAACGCGGTGAGGAGTGTACGCTTTCTCTTTGAAACGAGGTTGCGGATACTAAGACCGAACGCCATAGCCGCACTCATTGACGTGGGCTTGAAGGTCTTGCTCTTCTTTTCCGCTTTCTTCTTTTGCTTGCTAAGGCTGTTGAGTCCAAGCTTGTCGAACACCTCGTGCGTATCAACGTGCATCTTGCGCATCTGCTTTTTGCGCTTNCGGTTGGANCCNNGCTTGNTTTTGNTCTTCTTNTCGGANAGCTCAATNTCNTCTTTNGAGGANGCAAGCTCNTCATAATTNACGTCTGCCGCGGGCTNAACGGAATGCGCNCCNTCTTCCTGTNCGGAAAGNGTGTCCGTNGTGAGNTCGTCAAANCCATTCCCGTTTTCAGTATTATTTTCGTTTGAGGTAAATATGCTTTCGTTGCCGTTTACAGCAGCCTGCTCNTNNTGCTCTGCGACTNTCAACAANNTCNTCGCTGTCAACCGCNCTGTCGTCAAGCTCGTCACTGACNGAAACAAANGGATTTGTATCCTCAACAAGCAANCCGTCCTTAAAGCGGCAGGTACGCGTTGCGTACTCGGCTGCAAGCTCNGCNTTGTGCGTAACCATAATGACGAGGCAGTGGTTTGAAATCTCCGCCAAAATATCCATGACCTGCACNCTGAGCTCGCTNTCAAGTGCGCCAGTCGGTTCGTCNGCAAGAATAATCTTTGGGTCGTTGACGATTGCACGCGCGATAGCAACACGCTGCATCTGTCCGCCCGAAAGCTGATTGGGGCGCTTGTTGATATGCTCCGCCATACCCACTCTGTTGAGTGCGGCAATTGACTTAGAACGGCGGGTCTTTTTCTTTTCGCCGCTAAGGCTGAGCGCAAGCTCTACGTTCTCGAGNACGGTGAGGTGCGGNATAAGGTTGTANCTCTGGAACACGAAGCCGATTGTAGCATTGCGGTACGCGTCCCAATGNAGGTCGTCAAANGACGCNGTAGATACGCCGCCAATGACCAAATCGCCACTNGTGTAGCGGTCAAGTCCGCCGATGATGTTGAGCATCGTCGTCTTGCCGCAGCCGCTCGGACCTAAAATCGCCACGAACTCGTTCTCTCTGAACTCCACAGAAACCCCNCGCANTGCGTGTACGGTGGTTGTTGCCGTTGGATAATTCTTTACGATGTTACACAGTTTTAGCATAATTCACCCTCTTATAATGACTCCCGATAGGAGCGTTATATGCAAGTTTGCACATTGCTTGTGCTAATTTTGTTACATTTCAATATCGCGNAAAACCTTTACGCCCTTCGTCACGTATTCCGAAATGCGCATGCACAGCTCTTCAAGCGTGAGCGAGCTCTTATGGTTGAACCATATCTTGAAGCACTCGCCTATGCCNGCGGCAATAAATGCGGCNATGTACTTCGCACGGGATACGTCGATATCGAGCCTGTTGTCATGGACGTACTTTGTNAACGCCTCCACTACGCGCTGATTGACCTTTTCAAAAAGTCNGCCCGAGTGGTTTCCGCAAAGTATNTAGTGGTTGAACTCGTCGTACTTTGTAATCTCCTTGCCGATTGCGTCAAGCAACGGATACGGATTTACCATACATTCAAGCCAGTCCTGCCCATTCATAATATTGTCGAGATGAGATATTATGTCGTTTTCAATCTGGTCCCTGACGGNGGCAACGGAGTCATAATACATATAGAACGTGCTGCGAGTAATATGCGCCGCCTCGGTGAGCTCACTCACGGAAATATCCATCATGTCTTTTGTCTGTACGAGGTCATAAAATGCGTTGCGTATCGCNTTCTTGGTCTTTATAACCCTTTTGTCTACCGAATGTTTTTCCATACCACCTCTACACGGTTCGTAGAAATCATACTCTTTATCTCTACACGGTTTGTAGAAATTATATCATTATAGATTTTAGCATACAGTTGTTCAATTTTCTATAAGTTTCTCAATTTATTTTATAAATATTTCTTTAGTTTATAAAGATAATCAAAATATTGCGCACACTTATATAAGCGCAAGCTAAACAACATAAGGAGTAAGCTATGAAATTCAGAAAAAAGAGAAAATACGATATACCTCTATCCCACAGCAANATGACAAATCATGAAAATATGCGTTCGCATTTTGACCCCAACGGCAGTTGGACAGGCACACCCGAGGACGACGGTTATCCCGTAACCCCCGACGGAGAAGTGCCGATGCAGGATGCGGATGACCTGTGAAAAATTTGCACTTTACTGGACGCGCCCTCTATTCGAGGACGTGTTCCTTTTTGTGCAAATTTTTCACACACTACCGCGCAAAAGATTGTCTGCTACTCCACTTTTTCTATCGTTGTAAACATCAAGCCCTGTTTCGCACAATCTTTTGCTTGGTGGCACCCTTCGGGTGCTTTATTCTATGCTTTCAAACACTCCACCGTATTTTGAGTACACGCATCCTTTATGCAGAAATTTTTTCACCTACTACCGCGCAAAACATTATTTGCTACTCCAATTTCTCTGTCGTTGTAAACATCAAGCCCTGTTCCGCACAATCTCATAGGGGGCAAAATGAGGCAAGTGAATTGCCTCATTTTGCGAAATATTTTATGTATATGATATCCTTCATTTTTATCATCATTTACTATAGCACTATTTGCCTAAACAATTCACAAAATCATTTAATTCCGATGTTAATATAACTCTATTTGCTTTGCAAAATATATGTGTTTATTGATTTCGCGCCAACGTTTATATAGCTCGTATTGGTGTAGGTTGTTTCCGTCCAATCGTTGTTTGCGTCGGTCACAATGTGGTGAATATCGCCGCTTATACCTTTCAGCTTGATTCTTACATCGTCTTTGCCGTCGTTTATCACTATAAGGACTATGCTGCCGTCCTCTCTTATAAATGCGACCTGTTCGATGCCGTCTATAGCACCCGTAAAATACTTAGTTTTAATCATCGTGCTTCCTACCGCATATTTTGAAAACTGTCCAAACGTATAATATCTTTTCGACACTCGAAGGATATCGTTGCCCTGCTCGTCCTTATTCCAGTAGACAAGCCCGTCCTCGTAGTCGCCGCAGGATATGGACAGCCAGTAATTCCACGCAATTGCATGCAGATATGCCAAATCCCTAAGCATAATTCTGGCGCTGTATAAGCCCCTGTCTATGCTGGGGTCTACACCGTAAGTCATCACGCAATACTCGCTTATGTAAACGTGCAGATTGTCGGGAATGTAATCATAAAACTCCTTACGCGAAGGAATATCCAACTCCGTTACGTACGAATGCAGCGAAAGCGTATTCAACTTGTAAAACCAATCGTATTTGCAAAGCTCGTCAATATATTCTTTCGCCACGTACATCTGACAGCAAGCACTTTCAAAAATATCCACTTCATAGTGCGTGCCGTGTTTATCATTGAACGCCGTTACCGTTTTATAAAACGTATCGCAAAAACGCGCAAGCGGAATCGGGTCATAATGGCAGCCCTCCTGCGAAGCCCACGGACCGCCCCAATTCCACTGCGGCTCGTTGAGAGGACTTATGCTGACCTTTATATCGGGATTGTATTTGCAAATGATATTTTTGTAAAGATAATCAGTTATGACGAGCAGATAATCGGAGAATGCCTCATAGCACTCTTCCTTAAGATTGTTTTGGTTGTCAAACTCACCGTGAGTTTTTCCGCTGACTGTCATGAGGTAGTGCGGCGAGCCGGTGAAGAAAATCACTCTTTTGACGTTGCCCGTAGCGAGCGCGCGCTCGAACATATCTATAACCGCTTTATCTCTACTGAAATCGTAATTGCTTATATCCTTAAAAACGCTGTAGTCGCCATTAAACCTATCCGCAATAAAAAAGGAATCCGCACCTCTAAGCGGGTCTCCATATGCGTCCGATTCAGTTCCGCCAGCCCCTATGCCGTATCGAAATTCTGTAAGCTGAAGTCCGTCGCTGCCGTAAAGCATATCTATCGCTTCATTTTTGAATCCCTCGTCCTCAACCAATCCGAGCGCCTGATAAATCCAAGCGGACGACGCACCAAAGCCCTCTACCGTCTGATATTGACAGTCGGGATAAAATTTTATATATCTTTCGCTATTAGCCAATATCCCCCAAACACACAGTCCGACGGATGCCGTAAACACAAAAACCAATATAACTATTATAATATTGACCGAAGCCTTATGTATTTTTGCCTTCATCTTTCTTCTCGATATTTCCCAAACTTATTTCAGTATACGGCGATATGCCGCAAATAGCGTCACTTCTTTTTAAGCTTTTCTTTGTTGCCATCCTTATCAACAGTGTACGTATTGTCAAGCTGACCGCGGAGATTGCCCACAACGCTATCGATATACTCGCGGCGAAGAATCGCCTGTTCCTCTTTTTCCTCGGGAGTCAAGCCGACCGTCTTTGATTTTTTTGCCAATTCGTTTATTCTTTGTATGTTCATGTTACACTCCTAAATATCTATCGCCGTGATTTTTCAAATTTATCTAAATATCGTTGTCGAGTTTATAAACCACTATATCTCAATATTGCCAAAATTTGCCAAATCGGCAGTTTACGTGCGCCAATCGATTAGTTTAACACCGTTTTTTGCTAAAAACGCATTACACTTTGAAAAATGCTTACACCCGAAAAAGCCTGCGTACGCGCTGAGCGGCGATGGATGAGGACACTCCAGAATCAAATGCTGCGGAGCTTTTATCAATGCCTTTTTTGAGCGCGCATTTCCTCCCCAAAGCATAAACACTATGGGCTGAGGTCTGTCATTCAGCTTTCGTATAATGCTGTCGGTGAGGACTTCCCAGCC
>JAAVHW010000053.1 GCA_014799525.1 Clostridiales bacterium
GCCCGTTTTCCATTTAATACACAAAAAAGTATTTTTGCAATATCAAAACCTAAAACAATCGCCACGTTAAACATCCAAATATGCGTGATTCAATCAATAATCGACGCGCCACATGAACACAGCTATTGCGACCACATACCACTTCGCCCCGCAATGTTTCACGTGTAACATTCATCCGCTCGTGACGCAGTCGCCGCAAAGAAGCTGCAATAATTGTACAATAATTCACCCGCGCAATCCATTTCATTTACGGGTAATCCATATGCCACATTCAATTATCCACATTAAACCAATATTTCAATTTCGCAACATCTCAATTACACTAAGCAACCAGTACCAATATCCGTTCACCTCAAAGCCATATGGCTCAGTCTAAATAAAGGTTTAAACCGTAACAATTATGATGTTCCACGTGAAACATTCATAGGGCGGTTCGAGTTTCACGTGGAACTCGCGCTGCCAAAATGCTACTGTTTAGTAGGGTTTTCCAGCCATTTAGTGGGATTTTCAGAATTCGCGAGCTTTGTCCGTGATGATAATTTAGTCCATTTTGACATCTTTGACCCAAATTTTTTGCCCGCCGTGTTTCACTGAAAAATGTACCATAATTTGTCTCGTTTCACAAGCACATTTTTCATAATTTTTATTGATTTTTTGTTAAATTCTGATAAGTCAAACGTATTGCCCATTATTAAAGCCTTATAATTGTCGTATGAAAGGCAAAATCAACCTCTTATACCGCTAAATATGGTGGTTTGTTTTGTATTTTCGCACTAAATATTGAAAAATTCAAGTATGGTTTAATTGTAAACCAAAAATGTTATATAGTACTTAAACGCAAATGAGAATGTCTGCAATTGCCGCTAAACGCATTTTAACGCGCAAACGATTTTGTGCCTGTGGCTGAATCTAAATATAAATGAGTTATAAGACTAAATCTGTTCAGTTGTCCGTGCGCAAGCGTGAATATAGCCTCATATCTTCAACTATTCCGTTTTTGACCGCATTGCTCCTAAGAACACCTTCAAATTTGAAGCCTGCTTTCTCAAGAACACGGCATGAGCCTATATTGCGCGCAAATGGTTCGGCGAATATGCGGATAATATCACTGTTAGCAAATACGAAATCGCAAAGCATCTTCACGGCTTGCGTCATAATACCTTTGCCCCAATGCTCTTCAGCGAGATAATAACCAAGCTCGGCGGTTCTATTGTGAATATTATCCTTTCTGAATACGCCAATGCTACCAACAACCTTCTCGTTATAAACTATTGCAAACGCAAATGTGCCGTTTTCATTTACCTCTCGCATAGTCGTAATATATTCAAGCGCATCTTTTTCAGTATAAGGAAACGGCAATCCGTCTCTAAGATTGTCAAGCACATTCTTATTTGATAGCGCCTTTGCTAACGCTGTAGCGTCTGTCGTTTCCCATTTTTTTATTGAAACATCGGAATTATTCATACTGTTTATGTTACCAAAGAAAACGCTAAAGCGCAACAACAAACAGATAATCTACACAAATTTGACGATGAAGTGTGAATTAGTGTAATTTCTTTATAAATTGGATATGGGCAACTACATATTTTAAAAGGATATTTCCATTTATGAAATGCTTAAACATATTTTCTCTTGAATTTGTTATATAAAACTGATATTATTTATATATCTTTTTGATAATATCGCGTTCGTACAGCGGAGAAATGGTGGAATATACGCAGTTTTACGCCAAACAACGCTATAGTGGAGGAATTTATGGAAGAAAGAAAGTGGTTTAGGGAGATGACGGTGTATCAGATTTGGCCGCGCTCCTTTTGTGACGGAAATAATGACGGTATCGGCGACCTTAAGGGTGTGCTGAGCAAGCTGGAATATATCAAGAGTCTTGGCGTGGATGCGATATGGTTCTCGCCGCTGTACGTATCGCCGCAGGCAGACTACGGCTATGATATTGCGGATTACTGCAACATAAACCCCGAATACGGCACGCTTGATGAGTTCAAGCAGGTGCTTGACAGGGCGCATGAGCTTGGAATGCGCGTGATAATGGACCTCGTTATAAACCACACGTCCGACCAACATGAGTGGTTCAAAAAGAGTGTTAAGAGAGAAGCTCCGTACACGGACTTTTACATATGGCGCAAGGGTAAAGGCAAGAATGGCAAGAAAGCACCGAACAACTGGATGTCCACCTTCCCTGGTTCTGCGTGGGAGTACAACAAGGAGCGCGGCGAGTTCTATTTGCACCTGTACGCCAAAGAGCAGCCTGACCTCAACCATGATAATCCTGCGGTACGAGAGGCAATCAAGAATGTCATGCGTTTCTGGTTGGATATGGGCGTAGACGGCTTCCGTGAGGACGTTATAACGCAGATAAGCAAGGCAGAGGGGCTTCCGAACGGCAATCCGATTATGCCTGCGTCAAGAGGCTTGGAGCACTACAACTGCGGTCCGCACATACATGATTACCTTGCAGAGTATCGCGAGGTTCTCAAGGACTATGATGCGTTCCAGGTTGGCGAAGCTCCGTTTATGACTCCCGAAAAGGCGCTCACGTTCGTCAATGAAAAGAAGCAGGAGCTTGATATGATGATATCCTTCCAGCATATGGAGGCGGACTGCATAATGATTGAGTGGATGAAGCTGCCGTTCAATCTTGTCAAGCTCAAAAAGATATACAACAACTGGCAGACGAAGCTGTTTAAGAGGGCTTGGAACGTCAACTATCTTGAAAATCACGACCATGCCCGTATAATATCGCGCTACGGCAACGACAGTGCGCAGTACAGAGAGGTAAGCGGAAAGGCACTTGCCATGATGTACACGTTCCTTAGCGGCACACAGTTCGTCTATCAAGGGCAGGAGATAGGCATGACGTCGCTGTACTTCGACAAGTATCAGAAGGGTACAGACCCGTGGAAGCAGTTCAAGGACGTATCCACGTTCTGCGTGCGCGACCTTATGAAGAAGTTCTGCTTCTCCGAAAAGCACATACTCAAAGTGGCGCATACGGCGGCAAGAGACTGCGCACGTACGCCCGTACAGTGGACTTCGGAAAAGAATGCGGGATTCAGCACTTGCGAGCCGTGGTATACGGTCAACCCCAACTACAAAGAGGTGAACGTCGAGGCTGCGGAGAAAGACCCGAATTCCATTCTCCACTTCTACCGCAAGCTCATAGCCTTGCGTAAGGAGTACAAGGACGCGGCGATATACGGCGAGTTCAAGCTCCACTTGAAGAACGACAAGAACCTGTTTGTATACGACAAGATAGCAGCGGACGGCTCTAAGCTCACCGTAGTGCTCAACCTCAGCGAGAAGCGCGTATCCTGCAAGAAATTCAAGAAGTTTATCCCGACTGGCGCAAAGGAGATTGCATCCGTGTATGACGGAAGCTTCGCGCAGGTAATGCGCCCGTACGCAGGCAAGGTATTCTTTACCCCTGCAGGTAAATAAAGCGTACAAGTATCAACAATTTGCATAATCAAGATTTAATTTGGCAAATTCGCGCTGTTTAAGTGCCGAATTTGCCAAATAAGCTATTAGAAAGAAACTAATCGAGAGGGCATAGTATGACGTTGTTAGATGCTATGGAGCAAAGGCATTCCGTAAGAGCATATACGGATAAGCCTATTGAAAAGGAAAAGATTGACGCACTGAACGCGCTTATTGCGGAGTGCAACCGTGACGGCGATTTGCATATACAGCTCGTACAGAACGAGCCGAAAGCTTTTGACTGTATTCTTGCGCACTATGGCAAGTTTTCGGGTGTGAAAAACTATATCGCGCTGATTGGAAAGGATAGTGACGACTTCGATGAGAAGATTGGCTACTATGGTGAAAAACTCGTGCTGTTTGCACAAACGCTTGGCTTGAATACCTGTTGGGTTGCAATGTCCTACAAGAAGATAAAGAACGCCTTCGTTGTAAACAAGGGCGAGAAACTCGGCGTTGTGATTGCGCTTGGCTACGGCAAAACTCAAGGCGTAGCGCACAAGAGCAAAGCGGCAGAGCAGGTTGCAAACGTACACGGCGCACCCGAATGGTTTGTACGCGGTGTAAATGCGGCATTGCTCGCTCCAACGGCAATCAACCAGCAGAAATTCAAATTCACGCTTACCAATGGTGATAAGGTCAAAGCAGAGGCAGGCGCAGGGTTTTATACTAAGCTTGATTTAGGTATTGCCAAATATCATTTTGAGCTTGGCGCAGGCACGGAAAACTTCCAGTGGATAAAGTGATTATGGCAGAGCAAAGCAAGACGAAATAACATTCAAAATTTCATAAATCAAATTTAATCATAACAAAAACCGCAGAAGAACTGCGGTTTTTGTGTATAAAAGAAGTTAATTAAAATTTTTGTTCAATTTTCTTTTGCCCACACGGTGACAACGCCGTCCACATAGTGCCAGTAGTTGTCGTCATAATCTGTGCCATTATCATTGACTGGCGGTTCTTCCTCAGAATAGTAATAACGAGTTGCATTTGTAAGATAGGTGTTATCTTCTTCAATATTGATACTTGTCCATTCTGCAGCGGTGCCTTTATAATACACATTTGTCAATCCGTGACAATCAAGAAATGCGGCACGGCCGATGCTCGTTACGTTGTCGGGTATTGTTATAGTTGTCAGCCCAGTGCAATAAAGGAATGCGCGGCTCGGTATTTTAGCAACATTGTTGCCGAAGTTGATTGTCGTGATATTGTGGGCTCCAGTAAAAAATGGAATCCACATGTCTTCTATGCCGCGATTGCATTCAATAGCGTTCCAGTTGACCGTGGTAAGGTTATCGCAATATGTAAAAACGGCGTGTGAAATATATGTTATGCTTTCGGGTATTGTTATGCTTGTCAGTCCACCACATCTATAGAACGCTCCATACTCAATGCTTGTCACGCTTCCATCGGTCGGTATAACGCTCGTTTTACAACCTAAAATGAGAGTTTTACTTTCTGTTTCAATAATACAGTTGCCCTCGCTGTGATATTTAAGATTGTTCTTAGAAACGGCTATACTCGTAGGACCTGCGCTGTTGTTAAAGCCTCTCGGGTCTATGATTGCCACATTATCACCAAAATTTATAGTTGCAAGATTGTTACAATCACCAAAAGGATTATTCCAATCTACTAAACCACTAAAAGCACAGTCGATTGCATTCCAGTTGACAGTGGTGAGGTTATCACAATCTGAAAAAACATAATCTCCAATATATGCTATGCATTCAGGAATGGTTATCTCGGTCAGCCCACTGCAATCTGAAAATGCATTATCTCCGATACTCAGCACGCTTCCGTCCGCTGGAATAACGCTTGTGTTACAGCCTAAAATAAGTGTTTTACTGCCTGTTTCGATTATGCAGTTGTTTGCGCTGTGGTATTTGGGATTGCCTTCGGCAATGGTTATGCTCGCAAGCTTATTATTATTAAACGCTTTGGGGGATATGTTTATCACGCTTGCAGGAATAATTAGACTCGTAATAGTGTCGAGGCTGTTAAGTGCATACTCGCCTATGTTGGTAACAGGTTTGCCGTTATATTCGCTCGGAATCGTGATTGTTGTTTCAGTTGAATTATAATAGAATTTAGATACCGTATAACCATTATTAGTCTCTTCAAATCTAAAACCAGGCTTTATTATGAGATGAGAGTAAAATGCATTGTTTTCAATTTTCGCATAGCTATCGTCAGTATATTCCGTGCCTATTTTAGATTTGTATTCTTGCACAATCGCTTCGTCGTAGTCAGTAGAAAATGAATATGCTTCGTAGCAATTTCCTATTTGAGGATAAGAATAAAGGGAAAATTCTAAATCTGATTCTGTGTCATAAGAAAAGCCGCTATAAAAATAATTATAATTATTGTTAGATAAAACAGTTGTGATTGAATTTTTAGCAAAGCTATATTCCTTAGACGTAAGGAAATTGCGTGAAGGAGTAGATGACATTATTGTGTCATATATGCCGTTTTCAAACTCTATGACAATCATATTTTCATTTTGAGAGACTTGGTAAAAATCATAATTGTCATCTTCATCCTGTTCATGTAATGGCAGAGAATGGCTTGCGTTTTCATTACTATCATATATGTAAATATATAAAGCTCCAGAATAGCACATCGCAAAACAACCCGTGCCGTAATATTCGCTGAAATCTTCGTAATATGAACCATTTGGATGATATGCGGTTATGCCAAAATCAAATCCATCTTCGGATTCATTTGACATTGCATAGCCTGCGAAGTGTTCAATTAAATTTGTAATGACTGCTTCGTCGATAATGCTATCGCTGTTATTTGGACGGTTTTCACCTTTATTCTTATCGCCGCAAGCGACAAGAAGCATCGTTGAAAGTGCAAGCACTACAATCAGTAAAAGTAAAATTGTTATAAAAGATTTTTTGGATTTCATTTTATCCTCCTATGTGTATTATTACAATGAATATAATACATCATAAAGTGATGTAAATCAAGTGCTTTACATCACTTTGTTATATAAGAAACATATGGATGTCGCAAAGAAAATAGGCAATAATTTGAAGCAAGCACGCAAGGATAAAAAGATGACTCAATCCGACGTTGCAAAGCTGTTGTATATGACGCAACAGCAATACAGCAGGTTTGAAAACGGTGTGTTTGAATTGAATTATTCTCAAATTATTATCTTGTGTGATTTGTTTGACATCAGTGCAAACGATTTATTTTCTATGTCGTGATTTTCATAAGTTTCGCATTGTCATAAAATTCCCCAGATTGGCAGAATTGTTACTACTATTCCGAGTAACAAGGTGTAGATTGCAAAGCCGAGCATGGAATGCTTTTTGAGTAGCTTCAAGAAGAACGTGATTGACAGTAGGCCCGATACGAATGCGGCGGCGGTGCCTACGATAAGCGGAAGAATGCCTATGTCAAGGGGTGTCGCGCTATGCGCAAGCTCTACGCCTTCGAGTATAGCCGAGCCAATTATGATTGGAATGGAAAGCAAAAACGAGAAGTTTGCGGCGGTGGTTTTATCTACGCCTTGAACAGTGAGTACGGATATGGTTGCGCCGCTGCGCGATACTCCAGGCAGAACGGCTATTCCTTGCAAAACGCCAGTTAAAATACTCTTTTTCGTGTTTAGAAGTGTCGGTTGTGATGATTTGAACATTTCGCCAACTATCAAAAAGAATGAGGTCAGCACAAATCCGAAGCCGAGCAAAAGCCCGTCCAAAAGTGACGGCAGCAGGAATTTGAATATAAGCGCAAGCGCGACTGTTGGTATGCAGGCAAGCAGGATATATGCGGTTGTTTTTTGGAAGGGCTTGCGCAAAAGTGGAAACCAACTTTTACGCAGGGCTATAAGCACGGCAAGCAGGGTGCCTACGTGTACCATTACGTTGAAAAACAGGCTTTCCTGTCCTACGCCGAGCTTTTCGAGCAGTAGCAGATGTCCCGATGACGATATGGGCAAAAACTCGCTTGCGCCTTGAATTATGCCAAGTATCAAAGCCTCTATAACTGTCATAACACTCCTATCGCGCGGCGGCGGCAAATCGTAACGCGCGCAATTTGCGCTTTTTTCATTCCAACATTTCTCTTTACCGCTTTACTATTGCGCTTTATTTGTTTATAATAATTATTACTATGTAGAGAAGTCGGCTTTTAGAATAAGCCGCGGAGGATATATGAAGCTCGGTGTTGTAGGACTTCCAAACGTCGGAAAAAGTACGCTGTTCAATGCGATAACCAAGGCTGGTGCGCAGGCGGCAAACTATCCGTTTTGCACGATAGAGCCAAANGTNGGNGTNGTTGCCGTNCCNGATGAGAGGCTTGNNAAGCTNGCNGCNCTGTANAACAGCAANAAGNTTACGCCNACNTCGCTTGAATTTGTGGATATNGCNGGNCTTGTNAAGGGCGCNAGCANNGGCGAGGGNCTTGGCAACAAGTTTTTGTCGCATATNCGTGAGGTTGACGCAATNGTACACGTGGTGCGCTGCTTTGATGANGCAAACATNACTCACGTTGACGGCAATGTGAATCCTGCAAGGGATATCGAAACGATAAGCCTTGANCTNGTNTTTGCCGACCTTGAAACCTTGGAGCGCCGTATGACNAAGGCNNTGTCAATGGTTAAGGCNGACAAGAAGTANCAAGAGGANGTCAACAGACTCACCGTTATGCAGAATTGGCTTACNGANGGCAAGCCGCTTCGCAATCTCGAAGTTGACGACGATTTCAAGCAGTTTATTGACGAGCANTTCCTGCTCACGTCCAAGCCCGTCATATANGTGGCGAATACGGACGAGGGCGGCATTGGCGGCAACGCATACACCGCCGAGGTGGAGCGTATCGCAAAAGCNGAGAATAGCGAGGCAATCGTGCTTTGCGCCAAGCTNGAGGAGGACTTCTCCGAACTCTCCGATGAGGACAGAGANATGTTTATGGGCGAGTACGGACTTGAAGAGAGCGGTCTTGACCGCCTCGTCAGNGCNTCATANAANNTGCTCGGGCTTATCAGCTACCTNACCGCNGGNGAAAAAGAAACTCGCGCCTGGACNATAGTCAAAGGAACCAAAGCTCCGCAGGCGGCAGGAAAGATACACAGCGATTTCGAGCGCGGCTTCATNCGNGCCGAGATAGTCGACTACGCAACCCTCATNGAGTGCGGNTCATTNAANGCCGCCAAGGAGANGGGNAAGGTNCGCAGTGAGGGGAAGGATTACNTNATGCAAGACAANGANGTTGTGTTGTTTAGAATAAATGTGTAAGCAAAATGCGCTATTTGCGCCCTTTTGCGTTTTTCGCAAGAACTCGGCACACCGTGTACGCCTTGTACACTGGGTGTGACCAAAACCTTGCGAGAAAACACAAAATCATCACAAATAATCGCATTTTTACAAACGATAGTATTTGCACCAAAAAACTGAAATTCCTTGTTAAATGCATAGCAAAGCTTNGTTTGNNTATCAAATCAAACTTAATCTCAATAAATCGAGGTACATATGTACGAACAACAACTATCAAAAGTTTTATCCGTAGAGGGNCTTAGCGAGCAAGACGTATTTGACGCGCTTGAAAAGCCNAAAGAATCTAAGCTTGGCGACATTTGTCTGCCGTGCTTTAAGTTTGCGCGTACGCTCAGACTTGCGCCGCCCGCGATTGCCGCAAAGCTATTGCCGTACGTTGAAAAGGCGGACTTCGTGGATAAGGTNGAGGTTGTCGGCGGATATCTGAATATNTTCTTCAACCGTGCGATAGTTGCAAAGGGTATAGAAGAGGTCGCGGCAAACGCGGTTGCAGGNAAGAGCAANGAGGGCGAGGGNAAGACNATTTGCATTGACTATTCATCCGTNAANATNGCAAAACCCTTCCATATCGGNCATTTGAGCACGACCGTTATAGGCGGTGCGCTGTACAGAATATTNGAGCATCTTGGCTANAAGGCGGTTGGCATAAATCACCTTGGCGACTGGGGTACGCANTTTGGCAAGCTTATCGTTGCCACGCGCAAGTGGTCNTCGCTTGAAGAGGTTGCGGCAAATGANGAGTATTTCCTCAANTCGCTGTACGTGCGTTATCATCAGGAGGCGGAAGCTCATCCCGAAATGGACGACGAGGCGCGCGCATGGTTTAAGCGTATAGAGGACGGCGACAAGGAAGCGACCGCATACTTCGACGTATTTAAGGAAGTGACGATGAAGGCTGTCGGCAAAATTTACGACAGGCTGAAAATAAAGTTTGACAGCTACGCGGGCGAAAGCTTCTACAATGACAAAATGGACGCTTGCCTTGACATATTGCGCGACAAGAATTTGCTTGTCGAGAGCGAGGGTGCGCAGGTGGTAAAGCTTGACGATTACGATATGCCTCCGTGCCTGCTTGTCAAGGCGGACGGCGCAACGCTGTACGCCACGCGTGACATGGCGGCGGCGTATTACCGCAAGAAAACCTATGACTTCCATAAGTGCCTGTACGTTGTTGCGTATCAGCAGAATCTGCACTTTAAGCAACTGTTTCAAGTGCTTAAACTTATGGATTTTGCAGGTGCAAACGATATGGAGCATATCGCGTTCGGCATGGTTTCTATGGAGGACGGCGCAATGTCCACAAGAAACGGACGCGTAGTTTGGCTTCGCGACGTGCTGGATAAGGCGGTAGAAAAAGCGACGGCAATAATCGAGGAAAAGAATCCCAATATCGCAAATAAGCAAGCTATTGCAGAGAGCGTTGGCGTTGGTGCGGTGGTGTTTTCCGCACTCTTCAACAACCGCATAAAGGATATTGTTTTCTCCTTTGACAAGGTTCTCAATTTCGACGGCGAAACTGCGCCGTATTTGCAATACACCTATGCGAGATGCGCAAGCGCACTTAGAAAGGGCGGCGAGCCGAACGTTGACAATCTGGATTTGGGTGCAATCACCGATGATGAGGGCTATGAGGTTATCAAGAGCATTCTTGCGTTTGGTGACAGCGTAAGGCAGGCGGCAAAGCTTCGCGAGCCGTGCTGCGTGTCAAGACATATCATTGATTTGGCGGAAAAATTCAACAGATTCTATATCGGACACCGCATAGTTGTGGACGACGAGCCAGTGCGCAATGCAAGGCTGCTTCTCACAAAAGCGACTGCAAACGTCATACGTACTGGGCTTAATCTGCTTGGAATAGACGCTCCCGAGGAGATGTAAGAGGGCTTTTGGGGTGTTCAAGACAAAACCGTGTCTTAAAATAACACTTGACAGCAGTGCGTACTGTTTATTATAATAGACAAGCATTTATTATATATAAATAAGCAAAACAATAATCAAAAAATAACTATATGCTATCGGGCTAAGCCCGAAGCTGACGGAGGACAATATGAAACAAACCTACCAACCAAAAAAGAGACAGAGAAATAAAGTGCACGGTTTCCGCAAGAGAATGAGCACCAAGTCTGGCAGAAACGTACTTAGACGTCGCCGCAACAGAGGCAGAAAGCAGCTTTCGGCATAAGCGATGCAAAAGCAGTACAGGCTTAAAAAAAGAGCGGCTTTTGCGTACGTTTATCGCAAGGGTGACAGAGCTTTCGCAAAAGACCTGCTACTGCTGAGCGCGCGCTCCCGAGAGGGCTTGAAGATAGGGCTTTCCGTATCCAAGAAGGTTGGCAACGCCGTTACGCGCAACAGGGTGAAAAGGCTTTTGCGCGAGGCAATCTCGCAAATTGCGGACAGGATAGACTCGTCTTATATGTACGTGGTCGTCGCATATCCGTCGATAGTCGGGCTTCCGCTTGCAACGGTTGCCGAGGAAGTCGAAGCCGCGTATGCGAGGGCGAAGAAACTGAAATGTTGAAAAGACTGTGTTTCGCATTGCTGTTGCTGTATAAGCGTACTCTGTCGCCGCTGACTGGCAGACACTGTGCGTATACGCCCACCTGCTCGATGTACTCGTACGACGCGATAAGCAAGTACGGCGCGGTGGTCGGCGTAGTCATGACTGCATTGCGGCTCATGCGGTGCGGACCTTGGGCTAAGGGCGGTTTTGACCCTGTCAAGGAAAATTATCGAGGAAAAGTTAAATGGCTCATATAAGCTATGAACGCAAACGCAAATTGCAGATATATCTGCTGGCGGCACTGATAATACTGTGCTGTCTTATGTTGGTTGCGTGCAACAGCGACAACTCATACAGCGTAGCGGGCGAGGAGGTTTCCGAGCCTACGCATTTCATGGCAAAGTTCATGCTTATCATCGGAAGAAGCATGGGTAGCGACGTAAGCTTCGGCTGGGTCGTCGTCGTGTTTACGGTGATACTTCGTTTGATACTTTCTCCGCTTGACATNTGGCAGAAGCTGATTGGCCGCAAGAACGCAAAGGCTATGGAGCGTATGAAGCCGCAGCTTGAGGCGTTGCAGGAAAAGTATGCCGACGACAGGCAGCGTTTGCAGCAGGAGCAATCCGCACTTTATAAAAAGGAAAAGTATTCCGTAATGGGCATGTGCCTGCCNACAATCATCACGCTTGTGGTGTTCTTTGTCGTTTTCGCNGGATTCAGACAGGTTGTCGGATATCAGTATGCGCAGGACTACAAGAGCTGNCAGACCGTATACAATGCAAGCATAAGCGCACAGATTGAAGAGAAGTACGGCGATGTGAACNNCGACGGCGTTTTTGACGTTGACGATATTTCCAAGGACGAGGACGGTGCAAAGTTCTACTTCGGCTACGGCGAGGGNGACGAGCACGTTGAGGGCGCAATGGAGATTGCACAGCAAGCCGTTTATGATACGTATTATTCNGACGAGCAAAAGAGCGTAAGAAGCTGGCTTTGGATAAAGAACATATTCGTTGGCGACAACTGGGCTAATGCCGTGCCAAACTTTACGACGGTCACGGGACAGTCGGGCTTTGCAAACTCGCGTCTTGCNGGNATCACGATTGACGAGTACAACACCGTTATGGGTAAGCTGATAGGCACGGGCGGCTATGGNAAGAANGGCAAGTGGAACGGCTTGCTCATACTTCCGGTGCTGTCAATTGCNCTTAGCTTCCTCTCGCAAAAGCTTATGTCCAAATCGCAAGGACAGCCGCCTGTTCCGAGCGGAGATTCCGCCGCNGGCAACGCGAGTCAAAATTCTATGAAGATGATGCAGTGGATTATGCCTATCATGATGGGCGTATTCGGCTTGCTGTATTCGGGCGCGTTCGCGCTGTATATGTTTACGTCGTCGCTTACGGCGATACTGTTCCAGCTTACGTTCAACCTTATNGCAAAGATTGTGGACGGAGCCAAAGCGAACAAGTCAGGTGTGACTATTGCAAAGAGATAGGAGTAAAATGGAAAAATCTATTGAAATGAAGGCAAGCAACGTGGACCTTGCCGTCGAGCAGGCGCTTGAAGCGCTTGGCGTTACAAAAGATAAGGTGGAAATCGAAGTTCTCTCAAAGGGCGGCTTATTTTCTAAGGCGCAGGTGCGTGTGACNGTCAAGGAAGGCGCGGCTGAAAAGATGGACGAGTTCATCAACGGCATACTTTCGCGCATGGGGCTTGTTTCCCGCGCTACTGTCACAGAGGAGAATGACGTTGTATATGTGAAGATAAGCGGCGAGGATAGCGGCACGGTGATTGGATATCGCGGCGAAACGCTTGACGCACTTCAGTATCTCGCAATGATTTTCCTCAATGAAAACAAGTCTGAGCAAAAGAAAGCTGTCGTGGATTGTGAAAACTACCGCGAAAAGCGCAAGGAAGCGTTGACCGCGCTTGCATTGAGACTTGCAGAAAAGGCAGTCAGACTCAGACGCAAGATTGAGCTTGAACCCATGAATCCTTTTGAAAGACGCGTCATACACAGTGCGCTTGCGGACGGAACTATCGCAACCACGCAGAGCGAGGGCGAGGATATGAACAGGCATATCGTCATAATCCCTGTAGGTGTGGAGCTTAAGGATGAGCGTCCGTTGAAGAATGGAGAGCGTGACAACAATCACGACAGAAATCACAAAAACGGCAGACACGGCGGAAACGGCGGTCGCAACAGTGGCAGAAGAGACGGCGGTCGCAGCCGTGACGACAGAAGGCGCGGGGGCGGCGGTGAGCGTAAGCCACGCACGGACGAGCCCGAGGTCGAGGACGGAAACGTCTATTTGGGATACTTTACAGAGCAGGATGATTTTGTAAAGCCCGCTCAGCAGGCAGGTCCTCCCAAGTTCAAGAGCTTCGGCGGCAAAAAGAGATTCTGATGAAAACGATAGCGGCAATTTCATCCCCTATAGGGGCAGGTGGTATCGGCATAGTGCGTGTTTCGGGTGACGAAGCGGTTGGCATAGCCGATACCGTTTTCAATTTTGGCAACTCTACAAGTATAGCTAAGCGCGCAGTAAAGCAGGACTGGCAACCGCTCAAGATGAATTACGGCACGTTTGTTGCAAGCGATTTTTGCGACAGGGGCTACGCCGTATATTTTCCTGCGGCTAAGGCGTACACTGGCGAGGATACGGTAGAGTTCTATTTGCACGGCGGCGTTCGCATAATGCAGGGTGCGCTGAGCGCATTGCTTGAGCGCGGCGCAGTGCTTGCCGAGCATGGCGAGTTTACAAAGCGCGCATTCCTCTCGGGCAGGCTTACGCTTGCAGATGCGGAAGGCGTCATAGATATGATAAACGCCGACAGCGCAGCAGGACTTCGCGCGGCGTACAGGCTCATGGACGGAAGTGTTGCAAAAGAGATAGACGCCATATTGAGTGGGCTTGAATCGCTCATAGCAGGGCTTGAAGCCACGCTTGACTATCCCGATGAAATGGAAGACGAGGTTTTGCCAACACTTGGTGAGGGCATAGATGAATGCCTTAAAAAGGTAAACGCACTCATTTCAACGGCAAGGCAGGGTAGAATTGCAAAGCACGGCATAAACGTAGTGCTTGCTGGTGACGTAAACGCTGGCAAGTCCTCGCTTATGAACGCTATGCTCAAGGAGGAGCGTGCAATCGTTGCGGACGTGGCAGGTACTACGAGAGACACGGTTGAGGATAGCTTTGAGTACGGTGGCGTACGTATCAATCTTGTAGACACCGCGGGCTTGCGTGACAGTGACGATATCGTTGAGGCGCAGGGCATAGCAAGAGCAAAGCGAGCGATTGAAAACGCCGACATAGTTTTGCACGTCATTGACAAGAGTGCAGAGAGGCGTTCTGAGCTTGAGTTTGACGGCAAGATGACCTTCACGGTATTCAACAAATGCGACGTGGCAGGCTTTGCCATTCCGCGTATGGCGTACACGTTTGGCGTGAGTGCAAAGACGGGCGAGGGCGTGGATATGCTCGTGCAGGCGATTGTCTCAATGTATAAAGAAAACGGCGTGTCTGGCGGCGAGGTTATAACCAGCGAACGGCACGTTTCGGCACTTCAACAGGCAAAACGCGCACTTGAAAGTGCGATAGCGAGTATTGACTGCACAATAGACTGCACTCTTATCGATTTGCGCGAGGCTTACGACGCACTGGGTCAGATTACAGGTAAAACTGCTAAAGAGGATATAATAAATACTATTTTCTCTAAATTTTGTGTAGGTAAATAAAAAAACTAATCAATACAAAACCATATGAAAAACTTTGACGTTATAGTTATAGGCGGCGGTCATGCCGGTGTAGAGGCGGCACTTGCTTCGGCAAGGCTGGGCAAGCGTACGCTCATGCTCTGTCAGGAGTATGGCACGGTAGCAAATATGCCCTGCAATCCTGCAATCGGTGGCACTGCAAAGGGACATCTCGTCAAGGAAGTGGACGCGCTCGGCGGACAGATGGGGCTTTGCGCGGATATGGCGCTTTTGCAAATAAAGACGCTCAACTCCGCAAAGGGGCCAGCCGTATTCTCGCTGCGCGGACAGGAGGACAAAAAGCTATATCACAAGCTTATGCTTGACGTTGTGTTGAATGCTGAAAATCTCACCGTACTTGAAAAAGAGGCTGTACGCATAGAAGCGGAGGATGGCAGAGTCACGGGCGTGACGACTGCGGATGGCGAAACGTATCCTTGTTTGGCGGCGGTGCTTGCGACTGGTGTGTATCTCAACAGCACAATCATCACTGGTGAGAGTGTAAAGAACAGCGGTCCTGACGGCTTTGAAGCGGCGACCGCGCTTACAAAAAGCATAGTGGAGCTTGGTGTGCCTGTACGCAGATTCAAGACGGGAACGCCTGCGCGCATATATCGCGACAGCATAGACTTTGACAAAATGCAAATACAGCTCGGTGACGACAGTGACAGGTTTTCATTTATGTCGCCGCATAGCACTTTCAAGGAAGAGCCGTGCTGGTTGACTTACACAAACGAGCGTACGCACGAAGTTATATTGAACAATCTTGACAAAAGCCCGATGTACAACGGAGTTATACAGGGCGTAGGTCCGAGATATTGTCCGTCCATAGAAACCAAGGTCGTTAGGTTCAAGGATAAGGAGCGGCACCAGATTTTTGTAGAACCCGAGGGCGCGAACAGTGACGAGATGTACATACAGGGTATGTCCACGTCCTTGCCTGCCGACGTGCAGGAAGAGATGTACCGCACAATCGCAGGGCTTGAGAATTGCCGCTTTGCAAAGTACGGCTACGCAATAGAGTACGACTGCATAGATTCGCTATGCCTATATCCGTCCTTGGAGTGCAAGAGCGTGAGCGGACTGTACAGCGCAGGTCAAGTGAACGGAAGCAGCGGCTACGAGGAGGCGGCGGCGCAGGGCATAATTGCAGGCATAAACGCAGCGCGTTCTGTGGACAAAAAGCCGCCCATAGTGTTGCGCCGCGACCAAGCGTATATAGGCGTACTTATTGACGACCTTGTGACAAAGGGAACAAACGAGCCGTACAGAATGATGACTGCCCGCGCGGAGCATAGAATAATGCTAAGACAGGATAATGCGGATATGCGCCTTACCGAGCTTGGGCATGACATAGGGCTTGCAAGCGAGGAGAGATATTGCAGATTCCTTGAGAAGAAGGCGGAGATAGAAAAAATACTGGCTTTGTCGGAGCGCGCCGTATCGAGAGAACGCGCGGTAGCTGTATTTGATAGGATAGGCGAGCCTATGCCGCAAAAAACGCCCACACTCGGCGAAGTGTGCCGTAGACCTGCCGTGACAGCTGAGGATATTAAGCCGCTTTTGGAGTTTGATTGCGACATGGAAGCGGTAAGCGCTGCCGTGGTAGAGATGAAATATGCTGGCTATCTCAAAAAGGAGCAGGCGGCGGTTGCAGAGCAAAAGCGTCTTGAGGGCAAGCTGATTCCCGACAGTTTCGATTATGAGAGTGTAAAAGCCCTGCGCATAGAGGCGAGGCAAAAGTTATCCGAAATCAGACCGCTCAATCTCGGTCAAGCTTCGCGTATATCAGGCGTATCCCCTGCGGATATCGCGGTACTGATAGTTGCGCTAAGATAAATTTAATATTTAATGTTTATATATTATTGGACACGTTTCGCCTAGTTGAAATTGCAACACAATCTAATCAATTATAGAGAATAGTCAAATTGCTATATTGAGATGCAGAACGCGAAAGAGTCGCTTTTGTGAGCAGCCTAATGTACATGTCGTACATGACTGCGAGCAAAAGTGGCGCTGATAATGTTATGCGCTCAATAGTGCGATTTGATAAAATGCAAGCGGCCCCAGGTGCTACACCCAAAGCCGCTCGCTATAATAAGGGGGAAAATTATGAGCTGTTTTAAATCAAGTTGTTCTTGATTACGTTTACATATTATCACTACAATATATGTTCGTCAACTGTTTTTTGTAAGTTTTTTTGAAAAAAATTACAAAAACCCATTTTTCTCCCACAAAACCAATGATAAAAGTTTATATTTTTTTGCAAATTTGTTGAATTTGCGCTTGCAAATTGCGAATTTTAGCCAAAAATGTCATTCTAAAATATACGCTTACATTGCCTGTTTTTATAAAACCGATATTCTAACGCCATATTTTAGATTGCGCGTTTTGGCGTATCAGAAAATAGAGCCTTTGGCGTTCTGCACCCAAATTGCGCAATTTTACGTTTGTTATAATATTTTATGGAATATAAAAACTAATCGGCAAGCCCTAAGAGATAATCGGCTGAAACGTCAAA
>JAAVHW010000054.1 GCA_014799525.1 Clostridiales bacterium
GTTTGACACGTACCAAGCGGTGAAACCCTTTACGCCGCTGGTCCTGTCATTTATAAGCTGTTGTCCCAAGTCGGAGTAAATGGCTCTGAATCTCATTCTGCCGACGGGGTCCTTGATTATCATAATAAGGATATTTGCAAACGCAACCGCCACCGCAGTAGCAAGCGAGAATAAAAGCAGCTTCTTGAGAACTTCTTTGTTGAAGTGCATTGTCGCGAGTATCGCAAGCGCACCCATGATAAGCGCGAACACCGCTTCAACGCCGTACACCGCAGCGCTGTGTTCAAATTTGTCAAGTGCCTCCAGATTTCCTGCAATATCACCCGTGCTTGCAAGCGTATGCTCGAAGATATAGCCTACGCTATCCTTTATGGCAATCCAGCATGCCACAACCACGCCTATCGCGCATATGACTGCGCAAACTATGTTTACGGGCTTTTTGGTGTAAACCGTGTTGCCGCTCTTAAACGGTACGCCTATCTTAAGACTGCTCCAGAACAGGACGCACAGTATAAACGCTATCATCAGATAGATTGGAATACAGCCCACGCTTTCGAGCATAACGCCGAAGAAGTCGTGCGCAAAATACTCGCCGTCTTCCAATACGCCTTTTGTGAGAAGCTGGCTTATCTGCAAATCGCAGAACGACGCGATGAGAATGAGCGCAACGAATATCACAACAAAGAGCACGATTGATATTATTGTTTTTGCTTTGAGATTGAGCTTCATAAAACTCCCCTTTTAATAACTAATATAGTCATACTATCATAAATTATCCGCTATTTCAAGCCCAAGCGACAAAGAAAACGCACAAATTGCGCTATTGCAAAAATTTGGGTATTGTAATTTGTCGTGTAAGCGACTATACTATAGATAACCAATCCTGCTATGTGCGTGATGGCGCTTTGTTTTGAACCACAAATTTTATAAGGGATTGCGGGTCCGAATAAATGCGGAGATGTCAGGCCTCATTATATCAGTGGAAGACAGATACCGCACGGCAGCATTAACCCACCCTGCTATACCGCGGGTTTATAAAATGGCGTCACACGGCGGTGCGGGATACGCATTTTGCCCCACAAAGTGGAGAGCTTTGTGGGAATCATATAGAACGGCTACCCATGGGTGGTCGTCTTATTTTTTTGTCAGACCGCATTTAAAATAATAATCTTAAAATGCACCGGCGACACAAACTGCACGATTATGCATACAATACGCTTAGTTTGTCCTCGCAATGCAATAAACTTAAAATTCGCTCGGTAGATATTGCAAATCGCATATAAATGGATTATAATATCAAAAGAGGTGATTATATGGAAAACGTTATGGTATGGATTTGGCTTGCGGTCACAATTATCGCAGTCCTGATTGAGCTTGCCACGCCTCAACTCATTTCTATATGGTTTGCGGCGGCTGGCGTTATAGGAATAATATTCTCATTTATTCCAGGTCTGCCATGGTGGGGCGAGTTTATTATATTCGCAGCTGTGACAACTATATGTATTTTTGCATTAAGACCCTTCATAAAGAAGAGGCTCAAGTCAAACAAGCTCAAAACAAATATCGACCGACTTATCGGTCAGAAAGTGCGTATGCTATCTCAAGCGGACTTTGACAACCTCGGCACTGCAAAGCTCGGTGACGTCGTGTGGAGCGTCAAGTCTCAAGACGACACCGTCTTGCCCGTAGACGGGATTGTGGAAATCGTGTCTATAGACGGCAACAAGCTTATCGTAAAGCTTTGCGACTAAACTGAAAAACCATTTTGGAGGATACAACTATGGCAACTTCTCTCATCGCTATTTCAGGCGGAGCGATTGCATGTATCGTTATCGCCATACTCGTGGTGATAGCGGCAATCGTGTTTGCAATAAGCACGCGCGTCGTGCGCCAATCAACGGCGATTATCGTGGAAAGACTTGGTAAGTACCACCGTACTCTCACAACGGGCTTCCACCTCATCGTCCCATTCTTTGACCACACGAGCAAGCCGATAAGTCTAAAGGAAATCGTTGCGGACTTCAAACCGCAGCCCGTTATCACAAAGGATAACGTCACAATGCAGATTGATACCGTCGTGTACTTCTCTATCACCGACCCCAAGCTCTATGCGTACGGTGTAGACCGCCCTATCAACGCCATTGAAAACCTTACGGCAACAACTCTTCGTAACATCGTCGGTGAGCTTGAGCTTGACGAAACGCTCACCTCACGCGACACCGTAAACAGCAAAATGCGTATCATTCTTGACGAGGCAACCGACCCGTGGGGTATCAAGATAAACCGTGTTGAGCTCAAAAACATTCTTCCTCCAAAGGATATTCAGGAAGCAATGGAAAAGCAGATGCGCGCCGAGCGTGAACGCCGTGAGCAGATTTTGAAGGCTGAGGGTGAAAAGAAGTCCTCAATCCTCATTGCAGAAGGTGAAAAGGAAAGCAAAATCCTCCGCGCACAGGCTGACAGAGAGGCTCAGATTCTTGCGGCAGACGCAGCAAAGCAAGCGCGTATGATGGCAGCAGAAGCAGAAAAAGCCGCTCTCATTGCAGAAGGTCAAGGTCGTGCACAGGCAATCAAGCTTATAAACAACGCGAGCCCCAACGCGCAATACCTCACGCTTGAAGGCTTTGAAGCACTCAAGACGTTGGCAGACGGTCGTTCTACGAAGATTGTCGTGCCTACCGAGATTTCAAACGTTTCGGGACTGCTCGCTTCCCTCAAGGAAACCGTCACGGACACCACCACAAGCAAGTAAAGCTATTTCAAATTTAACATATAAGTGCCATGCAATTTGCGTGGCACTTTTTATATGAAAAGCATATTCTATTGTCATGAATAATCATGACAATAGCATTGCTATTGCAAGCAAAATTACGGACGAAATAAAAAAGTTGCAGCCACTTGACCGCAACTTCGTTGCCATGCTGACAGCTCAGATGCTTTCCGAAAGAAAAGACAAGTGCGAGCTGAACGAGATAATTCACTTTTTGCAGCTTATAATACTCGCACTGAAAACCTACACAAATTGCTGACGTGTCTTGGCTTGCTCGGCGAGCTTATTATCACTCATAAAGAAGCTTGTTTTTGTGTTCCTGAATTTGCGCGAGCGCATTTTGTATGGACTGCTCCACACCGTTCATGAGGTCAACGGCATACCAACGCGCGTCGTCGTCAATCTTTTTGCAGTTATCATCCGTTTCGTCCTTCAGCTTTTGAGCGGCTTCACGTGCGCGAGCCACAACCTCGCTTTCTGAAACCATACGCTCCGCATCTTCCTCCGCTCTATTCATAAGTTCGTCCGCATATTTTCTTGCATCATTATAAATCTTATCCTTCGTCAGAAGAATTTCCGCCGCGTCCTTGAGAGCCTTCGGATAGTTTTCACGTATGCGGGATAACATATCAAGCATCGCGGCTCTGTTGACAACGATGTCTGCTCTGTTGAACGGCGCACTCTTTGCCTTGAGCACTTCGCTTTCCAAATCATTTATGAGCATTTCAATTGTTTCCATATATATCGTCCTCCTAAGTAATTGTCAGTTTTTATCAGTATATGTCATTTTTTTTATCTTTTCAAGCGGATAACCATACTATTTTAATCTTGCCGCAAATTCTTCAGACTGCAAAAGCGGAACAGTGACGGCAGGTACATCCCTAAAATCCCCCTGCGCAAGCTTTTCTCTGACAGCCGTTGAGCTTATATCCTGATAATCGTCAAGCGCAACAAACAGCGTTTCAAAGCCATGCGCTTTATTGTACTCCGCCATATCATTTTCATATGCGGAATCATTGTCGTTTCGCACTCCTCTTACGAGCATATTTGCGCCCACCTCGCTCGCCACTTCTACAGCATATTTTGTTGAGAATATCGCTCGCGCTCCCTTTTTATACTCGCATACGGACTTCACAAGCGCGAGGCGTTGCTCGTCTGTAAACGTATACTTTTTGTCGGGATTTATAAGGCAAGCCACGACGACCTCGTCAAAGCGCGTAAGTGCCTCGTCAAGCACTGCCTCGTGTCCTTTTGTGAATGGGTCAAAGCTGCCTGCCATAAGTGCCACACGCTTGCGAGAGATAAACTCCGCGGTGATTGTCCCCATCTTCTTCGTGCGCTGCTTATAGCGGCTGTCAGTAAGCGTATAGGTCTTTTCACTGCCGTGTTCAAACACCACTTTGCCGTATTCTGTGAGCAAGTCGTTCTTCAAAATGAAATCGAGCGCAAGCTCGCCCATATTGCTTGCGTACGGTGGGTCTAAAAATATCAAATCATACTTGCGTGAGGAATACACCGCGCCGTTCAAAACCGCCATAAAATCGGAGTTTATCACGTCAAAATCGCCGCCTAAAGTGCTTAGATTGTAATTTATAACCGAAATACTGTCCTTGCTTTTATCAACAAACGTGACGTGTTCCGCACCGCGAGAAAGGCACTCTATGCCAAGCGCGCCGCTTCCTGCAAACAGGTCAAGCACACGCGCGGACGGCACGTCAAGCTGTAAAATGTTGAATAGCGTTTCCTTTATACGCGTAGTGGTCGGGCGCACCGCCTCTCCCTTTGGCGCGATAAGATTTTTGCCTTTGTACTTTCCTGCAACAACTCTCATTTTATCTCTCCGTATATATTTGCTTGCTCGCCATCACCGTCTATTATGCGCTTTTCCGTCACAAGTACGTCAAGCGGAATATCAAAGTCCTCCACCTGCAAATCCGATACGCACTGACAGTCAAACGCTATGCCAATCTTCAAGCAGTTGTGAGTGGACAAAAATCTGTCGTAATATCCGCCGCCGTGTCCCACTCTCTTTAGTCCGTCAAACGCCACGAGCGGAATGACTGCAACGTCTATATCGTCTATAGTATGCCCACCAACAGGCTCAAGAATTTTCCACTTGTTCGTCTTAAAATTTGTGAACGGCGATATTACAACCGCGTCCATCTCCTTGCCGCGCACCCTCGGTACGGCAACCGTGCGCTCAAGCATAAGCGCAAGCCCTACGATTTCATCCGTAGCAGGCTCGGTTTCCGTGCCAAGATATACGAACACGCTATGCGCACCCTTAAACTCCTGCAAGCCGCTCAAAGCGTCGCAGATAGCACCGCTCGCCAGTTCCTTTTCATCACTACTCATCTTTAAGACCGCAGCCTTTGCCGCAAGCCTTGCTTCCGCTTTCGTCATTCTCGTATATCCTCTCTACGCGCCCATGCCAGCACGTCATAACCGTATATTCTATACTCCTACGCTGTTTTGCTACCTCTAAGATACGCTCACCGTCCACCAGCGCAACCTCTTCGCCTATATTTGGCAGAAAATCTCCACAGTCAACAATGCACATATCCATACACACTCTGCCAAGCACTCTGCACCGTCTGCCGCGGATGTACACGTCAGATGGGTGTTCCCTGCACACGCCGTCCGCATAGCCGCCGAATATCACGGCGGTGTTCGTATCTCTTTCGAGCTTGAAATTGCCGTAGCTTACAAATTCTCCCTTGCTCACGTGCCGCGCGGCTACAACCTCGCTTACGACTCTCATTGCGCCGTGATACGCGGCAATGCCCAACCTCACCATATCGTAGTGCAAGCGTTTGCACGGTATACTGTGACTCGCAGCAAGATGCCTGATTGCATTTGGATAATACCTTCTTACCGCCGCGCACATTCTGTCAAATGCAGAAATCTGCCTCATTGAGCGCACGCGCAAGTGCGAGTATGCCCCCTCTATTTCAACTCCGCATTCCTTAAGCTTTGACAGTACGCCATCAAGCTCGCTTTCACAAAAGCCGAGGCGGTGCATTCCGCTATCGAGAGCTATATGCAATCTTATATCCTGCGGCTTTGCTTTGCCGTTTTCAAGCAAATCCACTATGCGCGCGAGCTGCGTCTCGTTTGATAGCGCAAGCGTAAGCCTATGCGCCACACCCTCTTCAAGCTCGTGCGCTGCCCATATCAAGGTCAATATATCCTTTGATATGCCGCTACTTCTAAGCCGTACGCCCTCGTCTACAGTCGCCACTCCAAAGGCGTCAACCTCATTTTCCGTAGAACGCGCAACCTCCAAAAGCCCGTGTCCGTACGCGTCCGCCTTGACCATAAGCAACAGCTTCGCTGCACTCTGCGCTTTTATGCGCCTTACGTTTCGACGTATCACGTCCAAATCTATATACGCTTTCAGTTTGATAGTCCACCTCACTCGCGTATATGATATGAAACAAGCTATCTCCCCGTGCGGCAGAGCCTAATAATTTACCAAGCAGACATAGCCGTTTGCTGCAACCCCAATCAACCCCGAAAATGCGCTGGTTTTGCGGAACCCCTCAATTACCTCAAATCAAAAACGGAGTTATAGCTCATTGCCTAACTCCGTCATCTCATTCCTGTCCGTCCTTGTCCTTCTTTTTGGGCTGAGAGAACAGCTCAACCGTTACGTTTGGAATATATTTCCGAAGTCCCTTTACAAACAAATCAACATTCTGCCTTGCTACGTTGACCTTTATCGCAAGCTGCTCACCGCTTAAGCTTTGGTCGTCAACTATCACATACAGCTCGCTCGTTTCTATGTTCTGTCTTAAAAGCGCAATGCTGTCGTAGCTTACGCCATCCGCCAAGAAGCCGAGCATAATGCTAAGCCCCTTGTCCTTAAACTTATAGTAGCTGTTGAAAAGTATAAGAGCGGCAAAGGCGCATATCACCACTGCCGCAACGAGCGACACCGCGGGAATCGCCGACGAATACTTGTATAAACTGTCGCTTGCAAGCATAGCGATATCCAGTCCAACCACCGCAAGCGCACCCACAAGCACGACCGCGAGTATCACGGTCTTGACTGTGCCAAAGCTCATTCTTATTTTCATTGACTTATCTTCCTTATTCATCTCTTTCAAGCTCATTGACTGCTATGTTATTTTCAAAGCTAAACTCGCTATTGACGCTCTCAACCTCNTTTTCATGCAAGGTCTCATTCGCGGCGGCAAGGTCNTCGCCAAGCTCCCCTACACCGTTTTCAACGCCGCCTACGCTATTTGCGTTAAGCCCTTTCTGATTTGAAAGGCGGAAGCCGAATTCAACCGTATTGATGACNGTAGAGCCGTCCGTATAGAACTTGTAGCCCTTCGTCTTATAATANCCNACAAGCTCCACAGCGCGAAGCAGGAAGTAGTATATCGATGGCAAAAGCAACGTAATAACGCCGCAGGTAGGCACTGTGAATACAGCCGCGAGAAGATACACACAGCTGAACGTGATTACGTACGATTTGAAAAGNCCGCCCAAATTTGCTTTTACAAACGGGAATGCGCGGGAAAAGCTTGTGAATATTCTCTCCTCCGGATGGTGCAAAACTCTTGGAAGCCAGCCGCTGAACAGGAGCGCCTTGCCNGNGAAGAACANNACGCCNATNATGAGCATTATTGCAAGCGAAAATACACCGACAACTGACAGCAAGCCATACGCCATAGATATTCCCACCGCAACCGCTACAAGGTCTATAGGCANGCTTATAATAAGNCTTGAAAATGAATACTTNCAGCATTTTTTGAAGTTGAGCGCCATATTGCTTGCAAATCCGAAGCGCAGGTTTGCGGACATGAGCTTGTTGATAATGTCCCCTATCGTATAATAGGAAAGCCCCATTATGAAGCTGTACAGCATATANAGGAATATNACGGAGAACGCAAGTCCCGTTGCGAGTCCCGCCTCGGTGGAAATCTCCCTCAGCAAATCAATTGCTCTTGGCACCAAGTCGTATATGGCAACGCGCATATGGAGTCCGCCATTCCAAATCTCCGTTATNGTNTTGAAGATTCCGTTTATGATTGTCTGAACGTCCGTGGTGCTTGCAAGTGCGTTCCATATTGGAATTAGGATAGCCGCACCGACCGCCGCCGTGATAAGCATGGATATGAGTATCCACACCATTATCTTAAGGACGTAGCCCATATTTGAAAACAGTATTGTGAGCGAATATCTGAATTCCATTTATACCTATACCTCTCTACGCGTAAGCTNCGCGATTATCTTTTATTTTTTGACCAAATATCTTTTTTGCTTGCNNCCAAATCCATACGTTCCGTTCCCGTGACCTCATANAAGGTGTTGTACATGAGCGTNAAATAGAACGGTANNACGAGCGCGTATGACAGCGCGTCGAGTATGACGCGGCACGCTTCTCCGCAGTCAAGCGCGGCGGTTATCACCATAATAAGCTGCAATGGAAGCACTATAGTCGCAATTGTGATGATGGTCTTAAAGGTCTTGCCCGACATATTGCTCCACGCCATTTTGAACGCCGCCCCAGACTTGAGTCCNGTATGAAGCATGTANGGCGTCCAAAGTATGAACTGNGACATTGTGAACATCATGCCAAGCTCCATAACCAACATTGTAATGATGCTGAACACAAGNNCCGTCGTCTGATTTGAAAATACGTTCGCCCAAAGGAAGTACAGCACCGTGGTGACGATATTGTAAAACTCAAGGCTTACAACCGCCAATGCCACAAATTTGATTGCCGTAAGCAGATTGTAATTGAGCCTTGTCTTGATATANCGNGGGCTTACCGTAAACTCGCCCACNCGCATATGGCGGTCAACTACGCCAAACGTAATCGCGCCTGNNAGCACAATCAAAACAAGCCCTATCACGCCGAGATACCAAAGCCCGAACGGCATATGCCATATTGCGTCAAACAAGTTTGCAATGTCGGACGTGTCCACCGTTTTCATTTGAAAAAGGTAGTACATTGTTGACGACGGCGAAAGCAAAAACGTAAGCAACAGCGTAGGCACAAGGTTTATCAAAACCAAGTACATTCCGTTGCTTACAAAATATCTCCAAGTAGACTTGAAGCAGTTGAAGTTTTTGCTACTGTCCTTGACAATCATATTCAGTCCTCAAACATCACGAGCTTATCTTTAAGCTTTTCAAGCTTATCTATTGCTGATTTTAGTTTTTCTCTCTCGCCATCAACGAGCTTCTGCGGTGCGCGCGACACGAAGCTGGCNTTTGCAAGCAAGGCGTTTGTCTTGTCTATGACCGCCTGCGTCTGCGCTATCTCTGCGTTTATGCGCTCCTTTTCCTTTGCAAAATCAACGAGGTCGCCAAGCGGAATAAGCACNTCNGCGTCNGCAGATACGGCAACGCTGACTCTTTCGCTCACTTCCTTTTTATCCTTGACAAACGCAAGCTTTTCAACACTCGCNAGCTTTTGTATATAGCCNGCCGCCTGCGTNTAGAATTTNTCGTTTTCNGCNATAACGTACGCGTGTATCTTCTTTGATGGCGGCACGTTCATCTCATTGCGGATATTACGCACGGATACGATGACTTCTCTNAGTCCCTCGAAGTTTGCCTCNTCCTGTCTGTACACCCTATGCTTGTTGTAGGTAGGCCACTGCTGCATCATAAGGATTGAACCCTTTGGTGCAAATTTAGAATATATCTCCTCCGTCACAAACGGAATAAACGGATGAAGCAGCTTCAGTATCTCTGTGAGTACGTGCGCGAGCATAGCGATAGCGTGCTTGCGCTCCTTCTCATCGCCAGAGTAAAGCGGAACCTTGCTCATCTCGATAAACCAATCGCAGAACTCACTCCAAACAAAGTCGTACAGCCTTGCAGAAGCCTGTCCTATCTCGTACTTATTGAGGTTTATCGTGACTTCCTTTACAACGTCGTTGAGGCGAGTCAAAATCCACTTATCAAGTCCGTTGAGTCTTGTGGGCAAGCTCAAATCATCGTCGGGCTTTATGTTCATAATGACAAAGCGCGAAGCGTTCCACAGCTTGTTTACAAAGTTGCGGCAGCTCTCCACCTTACCCTCTGAAAAACGCGTATCAGAACCGGGAGCAATGCCCGAAGCCAGCGAGAAACGCAGTGCGTCCGCACCGTACTTGTCAATAATCTTCAACGGGTCTATGCCGTTGCCAAGGCTCTTTGACATCTTGCGCCCCTGCTCGTCACGCACGATGCCGTGTATGAGCACCTCAGTAAACGGAACGTCGCCCATAAACTCTATGCCGCTGAAAATCATACGCGCAACCCAGAAGAATATGATGTCGTACGCCGTCACAAGTACGCTTGTTGGATAGAAATAGCTTAGTGCCTTCGTCTTTTTGGGATAGCCGAGTGTGCTGAACGGCCAAAGCGCGGAGCTGAACCAGGTATCGAGTACGTCCTCGTCCTGATGCATTTTGCCGCCGCACTTGGGGCATACGTCAACGTGTGTTTTGGAAACGACCATATGCTCGCACTTTTCGCAGTAGTATGCTGGAATGCGGTGTCCCCACCAAAGCTGACGGGAAACACACCAGTCCTTGATGTTCTCCATCCAGTTGAAATATATCTTTTCAAAACGCTTAGGGATAAACTCCGTCTTTTTGTTTTTGACCGCCTCGATAGCAGGCTCTGCAAGCGGCTTCATCTTGACAAACCACTGCTTGGAAACGATAGCCTCCACCGTTTCACCGCAGCGATAGCATGTGCCGACGTTGTGCGCATACGGCTGAATTTTGACGATAAGTCCAAGCTTTGTCAAATCCTCGACAATAGCCTTTCTTGCGGTGAGTCTATCCATGCCCTGATACTTGCCCGCGTTCTCGTTCATCAGACCGTCCTCGCCTATGCAGGAGATAACGGGCAGATTATGGCGCAAGCCAAGCTCGAAGTCGTTGGGGTCGTGCGCAGGCGTAATCTTCACCGCACCCGTACCAAAGCCAATCTCGCAGTAGTCGTCGCCAACTACTGGGATAATTCTGTCCGTAAGCGGCAATTTTACCTGCTTGCCGATATACTTTGCCATCTTCTCATCTTTTGGGTTGACTGCAACCGCGGTGTCGCCAAGCATAGTTTCCGGACGCGTAGTAGCAATGACGATAGCGTCGTCCTCGCCGACAACGGGGTACTTGTAGTACCACAAATTGGACTGCTGCTCCTCATACTCCACCTCTGCGTCGCTGAGCGCGGTATGGCAATGAGGACACCAGTTTATGATGCGGTTGCCTCTATATATAAGACCTTTCTTGTAGTATTTCACAAAAGCGTCAAGCACTGCGTTTGAGCAGTTCTCGTCCATAGTGAACGCCTGCTTTGACCAGTCGCAGGAAACGCCCAAGCCTTTCAGCTGTTCAACAATTCTGCCGCCGTACTGGTCGTTCCACTCCCATGCGCGCTTCAAGAAGCCGTCTCTTCCGAGTTCGTTTTTGCTTATACCTTCCTCGCGCATCTTCTCTACAATCTTGACCTCAGTAGCGATTGCCGCGTGGTCGGTGCCAGGCATCCACAACGCCTCGTAGCCGCACATACGCTTGAAACGTATTATCACGTCCTGCACGGTATCGTCAAGCGCGTGTCCCATGTGCAGCTGTCCCGTGATATTGGGCGGAGGCATCATGATTGTAAACGGTTCTTTCTCGGGATTTGGGTGCGCCTCGAAGCACTTGCCCTTTATCCATTTTTGATACACACCCTTTTCAAATTCCGGGTTGTACGTCTTATCCATCTGTTCCATTCTAATCTCCCATTTGAGCAAACGAAAAACGCTCGCCCACTCTATATAGTTGCGCATTTATCCGCATATCGAATGCGATGTGTGCGCCAAAAAATCAAATTGTATTTCGGTTATCTTGTCTAATTTTGTGACCTGCTTATCTGGCTTGATTATTCCGCCTTGTCATCGCTATGAGCGTTTTCAACATGGGGCTGAACCATAACGTCGCCGTCCTCAGAGAAAATACCGCCCGTTTCGCCGCTCTTTCTTCTCTCAACCGCCGCTATATCGTCAGCCTTTACAGACTCCGCTGAGCTTGCCTTCATCTCGCCGCTCTGTATCTTCTTGACCTGCTTAATGACGTCTACGAGATACGCGCATGCCGCCGCGTATGAAAGCACGATACCCCAAGCAAGTATGCCCCAATCCGCATATTGAACGTACTGGTGGAAGAACGCGAGTATTACGCCGATAGAGATTGTAAACGAAGATACCTTGCCAAGCCAGTTTGCCTTTACGGTTGCGCCCTTCTTCATTACGTAAAGCGCAATGCACATCTGCAAAAGCTCCTTTGCAAGAATGAGTATTACAAACGCGTAATGCACAAACCAAGGTGTTTTGAAAATTACGCCGTCAACAATGCTTTCACCAAGAGGAGTAAGACCCGTGCAGAGTGACAGACACGCAAGCACGGCTATGTGCATGAGCTTGTCCGCAACAGGGTCAAGCGCCATACCTATGCCGCTTTGCATATTGAACCTTCTTGCAATCCAGCCGTCAAACAAGTCGCTTACCGCCGCCACGAAAA
>JAAVHW010000055.1 GCA_014799525.1 Clostridiales bacterium
ATTTTCTAATATTTTTTTTCTTGTTTTTATGTCAAATATCATTTAATCTAATATTAGACAATCTAATATGAGGTTATATATGAGAATAAAACAATTAAGAAAAGAGAAAGGAATTAAACAAATAGAACTCTGCAAAGTCTTGGGAATCTCACAAGGAAATCTATCGAATTGGGAAAATGGAGTATATGAACCTGATAAGAATTCTTTAGTGAAAATGGCAGAGTTCTTCGGCGTATCTGTTGACTACCTGCTCGGTCGCTCTGTGACCTCTTCTTTACCCTCAAATGTAACAAACATTTATCCGTTGGAAGCTCCTATCCGCTTGCCGATGTATGGCGAGATTGCCGCAGGACAGCCTATAAATACAAATCAGTCCCCTACCGATGAATGGGTATTCGAAGACCCGGTATACGGCGACGGCAATCACTTTGTTTTGAAAGTATCAGGCAACAGCATGGAGCCTGATATTCCGAGTGGTTCACTTGCAATTATTAGACATCAGGACTTCGCAGAAAAAGGACAAATTGTCGCGGTTGTCATTGACGGCGAAAATGCAACGTTGAAGCGTTACATACCGCAAGACAATGGAACTATACTCTTCCAAGCTAATAACCCCAACGCACAAAGCTACGTTGTAACGAAAGAACAGTGCGAGCTGGGCGAGGTTAGAATAATCGGAATATTGAGAGAAACAAAGAGAAGATATTATTAAGGTATGAGGAGAAATATACAAATGGGTAGAAGACCAAGTTTGTTTTCACAGCGCAACCTAAAAGCAATGCATAAACACCCTGTTGGTTCTGGCGTTTCATTTATGATAATTGGAATAGTAATTACAAGTGTGGGAGCCTACTTTGCCACATCAGTTTCAGATACTATTGGAATATTGTTTATCATTTCGGGAATCCTTAGCATTTTAATTGGATGCGGACTACTCTTCTCGGCATACTCAAAGAAAAAGCAATATGAAAAACAGCAAGAACTGCTTTCTAAAAGCAACATCAATCAAGTTGACCAAATGGATGGAATTACGTTTGAAAGATTTTTACAGGCAATATTTACAAAATTAGGATATGAAGTCCAACTAACAAGAACGACTGGTGATTATGGCGCAGATTTGATACTAAAAAAAGATAATGAAATTATTGCAGTACAAGCCAAAAACTCAAAAAATAAAATAAGCATCTCTGCTGTACAAGAAATAATCGGTGCAAAAAGCTACTATCATGCGACTAAAATTGCTGTTGCGACTAACAATTTTTTCACCCAACCTGCTATAAATCTTGCTAATGCTAATGGAGTTGATTTAATTGATAGAACGCGTTTAGCAGAAATTATATGCCAAAGCAGGAATATAAATAGTAATCAAAACCGAAACAGCTCTGAACATAATCCTGCCGCTTAATTACGATTTGCCTTGTATTTGCAATTATATATAGTGGTATAGACAAATATCATTTGAAAAATGTTGCCCCACTGCAAAATGAAATAAGCGAATTAAAGAAAGAGATTGAAAAGCTGAAAAAAGATATAAAGTAAATGGCAGAAGTCTACTACATTACATCAACCAAATGTCCAGAGCCTAAACCGCGCAAACTCAAAAATGGCGACACCGTGTACGACATTGTTTTCCGCGTTATTTTTCCAAACGGCGATGTACATCAAAAACGTCTATCGGGATATAGAAATAAAACGTTGGCAAAACAAGCTCATGCAGACTTTTTGACAAAGTATTGCGAGCTTGCGCCCAAAAATTTACAGATAAAAAAGACTGGTATTTTGTTCGAAGAAGCATGGGGACAGTATTTTACTTATATTCTTGGAAATATGAAGGAAAGCAGTTGCTATACTATCAGAAATAAATTTAAGATACACATCCTTCCATTCTTTACAGGCAAATATTTGGATAGTCTTACAAAACAAGACTTTTACTCTTGGCAGGACAATAGGCTCAATGCGCTCAATCCTAAAACTGGCAAACGCTATTCTCGCTCCACCGTACTTAAAATCAAAGAACACCTTAATGCATTCTTAGAGTGGGTGGAAGAACGCTATGAAATACCGAATCTGCTGCAACGAGTAAAAATGCCTAAAACCGTAAAAAAACAGTCCGCCGCAAAGAACTTTGACTTTTGGGAAGACACTGAATTTTACAAGTTCATAGACAGCGTGGACGATATACTTTATAAAACACTCTTCTCTTTTTTATACTTCACTGGGTGCAGAAAGGGAGAGGCAATATCCGCGAGCGATGAAGATTATACTTCAAAAGGATTTCACGTATATAAAACATACACAAATAAAACACTGGACGGAAGTGCATATAAAATAACAGCTTCAAAAGCTAATCGAGATTTCTATGTACCAATAGTAAGTGAATTGAAAACGCAAATGGATACATATCTCAAGTGGAAAAAAGAAAATAATATCTCGTCACAATACCTATTTGGCGGCGACCGTCCTATTGCGCCTGAAACACTGAGACGCCAGTTTGATAAATATATAAAAATCGCAAACGTAAAACGATTGCGCGTCCACTGGTTGAGACATTCCTGCGCAAGCCTACTCATCCATCACGGCGCAAGTCCTCAAGCAGTCGCAGATTGGTTAGGAGATAATGTAGAACAAATCTTCAAAACCTACGGACATTTATATGACTCAGATAGAGAAAAATTATGCAATAAAATATCAAGAAGTGATACGAATAATGACTAATTTGTGACAAATTTCAAAATAACACTATATATTGTGGTTTTATTATGATTATAAACACTATATATTGTACAAAATAAACCCTTGTCGTCTCCACCATACGTAAAACCCGAAGCGAATATCGTTTCGGGTTTTACAATGAAATTCGCCTTTCGGCGAGTGAAATAGCAAAGCTATGAAATATTCCTGTGGAATGTGAAATGTGCTTTGCACATGTAATTGAAAAATGAATGTGGAACCATTCGCAGATTGTTGATTGCATCTATCAATATTGCTAAACAATAATAAATCAATATAATTCATTTCTACTTAAATACTTTTTATTGTTTTTGAAACACGTACAAGCTATAATTGTTCTATGGAATACACAATTAGAGAAATGCTATCAAGCGAGTATCCGCTATTGGACGAGTTTTTGTATAACGCAATATTCATTCCTATGGGCGTAACGCCTCCGCCAAAGAGTATAATTGAGAATGACGAATTGCAAGTATACGTCAAGGACTTCGGCAAGCATAAAGGTGATTTAGCGATAGTCGCAAATGTAAATGATAAAATCATCGGAGCAGTTTGGGTGCGTATAATGAACGATTACGGACACATTGATGACGATACTCCGTCACTTGCGATTTCGCTATACAAAGAATATAGAGGTAACGGAATAGGCACAGCTTTAATGCGAAATATCCTATTGTTGCTCAAACAAAGCGGATATCGGCATGTTTCGCTTGCCGTTCAAAAAGCAAATTACGCAATAAGCATGTACAAAAAAGTCGGTTTCAAAATTGTTGATGAAAACGCGGAAGAATATATAATGCTGTGTGACTTATAAAATGCGCATCACTTTTATACAACTTAGCACAATGCAACTATAACTGTGGGGCTTGCGTTATCGCAAGCCCCACACTTTTATTCTGGCATTTCGACTTCCAAATCCTTTATGGTTATCTCATTTCCAGTGACGAGGTAGGTATTGTTGCTGCCGCAGTGCGGACACTGCTTGGCATGTTCCGTAGTCCTGTACGTTTCCTGACAGTCCTGACAGTAGGATATACCCTCCAGTATTACGAGTTCAAGCTCGCAGTCCTGCATATACTTGGTCTTTTTCTTGGACCACTCAAAGCAGTCGGTGAACAGGCTCGGCACGACAGCCGAAACCTCTCCCACCTCCAAGGTCAGCTTTGCAACGCGCTTGACGTTGTTTTCCTCCGCGACCTTTTCAACCTGCTCTATNACACGAACTACAATACCCAACTCATGCATTTTGCGAATTACCCGTATTGGGATGCTCCTTGTTGAATTGCTTGTTTGTCTTCTTGTATACGCGGCGCTTCTTTGCAAGCTCTCTCGCTTCCTTTGAGCCAAGGTGAGCGGCTATCTTGAAGCTGCGCTTTACNGCATACGTCAACAGTCCGCCGACCTTCTTTTCAGCAATACGCATATTGGAATGCTTNGGATGGTCTCTCAAAAGGTGGATTGCGTCGAACTGGCACTTCGTAGTACACAAGCCGCANCCGATACACTTGTTGGGGTCAACGTATGAAGCACCGCAACCGAGGCAACGGTTGGTTTCCGTCTTGACCTGCTCCGCNGTGAGCGTCTTGTGNGCGTCTCTGAAGGAGTTCTTGAAGTCTATCGACTCATCCATACCNGCTTCCTGTCTGCCNGCCTTGTCGTAGGANGGATACTTCAAATCCTCCTTGTTCAAGGTGACGTACTGTCTTCTGTCTCTGCCGATAGTCATGTGCGCATAAGGACGTACGTGACGGTGCAAGCTCTCTGCCGCCTCGTGACCTGCCGCAATAGCGTCGATGACAAATCTCGGACCNGTGAACACGTCGCCGCCGACAAAGATATCGGGGNCTGCGGTCTGATAGGTGAACTTATCCGCAACGGGATAATTTCCGTGCCAGAACTCAACCTTAGTACCCTCAAGCAGCTTGCCCCACTCTATGGACTGACCGATTGCAAATACAATCTTATCCGCGCTTACGGTTACAGTATCGTTTTCGTCATACTGAGGCGCGAACTTGCCATTTGAATCCACCGTGCGCAGGCACTTCTTGAACACGATACCCGTCACCACGCCCTGCTCGTTTACGAGGACTTCCTTCGGACCCCAGGAGTTGTTTATCTTGATATTCTCCTCGATGGCTTCCATTATCTCCTCGTCGTTTGCNGGCATCTCGTTCTTTGTTTCAAGGCAGAACATATTGACGGATTTTGCGCCGAGACGGTGAGCGTTTCTCGCNCAGTCGATTGCGACGTTACCGCCGCCGACGACAACCACGTCNCCCTCAAATCTATTTTGATTTTCAAACGACTCGCGCAGATAATTTACNGCGATATCCGTACCGATTGCCTTNTCGTTTGCAACNCCTGGACGTCTGCCACCCTGACAGCCTATCGCGATAAAGAACGCCTTGTAGCCCTGTTCCTTGAGCTGTTCAATTGTGANGTCCTTGCCGACCTCAACTCCGCACTTAATCTCCGCGCCNAGCTGTTTGATGATATCAATTTCCGCGGCAATAACGTCCTTTTCAAGCTTGTAGCTCGGAATGCCGTANGTCAGCATACCGCCNGCGACTGGGTTCTTCTCAAACACCGTGGGAGCATATCCCATCTGCGCAAGATAGAACGCNGCACTAAGTCCCGCAGGACCGCCGCCGATAATNGCAATCTTCTCCTTNAACTCGCCGTACACGGACTGCACGAGCTTTTCTGGAACGTAGCGGTTTTCCGACTTAATCTCGAANTCCGCAACGAACTTCTTGATTGCGTCAATGGACACGGGCTTNTCAATCAAGCCTCTNGTACANGCGTCCTCGCAACGCTTATTGCAGACGCGACCGCAGACCGCTGGGAACGGGTTNTCCGTCTTTATCATTGCAAGAGCTTCTNTATACTTGCCCTGCTTTGCNAGGTTNANGTANGCCTGTACAGGTACGTGCGCAGGACATGCCGCCTTACACGGTGCGCTGCCGCTTGCGTATGTATTTGACATTCTTGCGGTATCACGGTACGCCTCATCCCAAGCGTACTTGCCCCAAATGTTGTTGTCGGGAAGCGGAGCATGAGGATATTTGACCTCGCTGCCGTCCTTGTGGCAGAGCTTCTGACCNAGCTTTACAGCACCGCCAGGGCAGATTTCTACGCACTTGCCGCAAGCAACGCACTTTTCCTTTTCGACCTTTGCGGTATACGCACTTCTTGACAGGTTGGGCGTATTGAAAAGCATAGAGGTACGCAACGCGTTGCAAATCTTGACGTTGCAGTTGCAGATATCGAAAATCTTTTCAGANCCGTCAATGTTTGTAATCTGGTGAACGTATCCGTTCTTTTCNGCAAGGGTNAGNATTCTAAGTGCCTCTTCCTTGTCTATGTAGTGCGCCTTACCAGTTTCAACGGCGTAGTCCGCCATATCGCCGACTTGAATACACCAATCNTCCACGTCGTCCGTACANCCGTCGCCGAGCATAGCGCGGGANGCGCGGCANGAGCAGATACCNGCNGAGAGGTGTCCGTCATACTTTTTCAGCCAGTGGGAAATATGCTCGATGTCAAGGGATTTATTTTCCGTCTGTATAGCCTTTTCAACAGGTATGACGTGCATACCAATGCCGTCGCCGCCAGGGGGAATCATCTGCGTGATACCNGCAAGCGGAATGAANGTCATACGCTCGAAGAAGTTGCACACAACGGGATTCTTNTGAATACGCGCAACCGTGGAGTTCATAAGCTCCGCAGAACCTGGGACGAAGAAAGGCAGACGNTATCTCTTCACTCTCGGCTTNTCCTTGAGCTCGCCGTCATGACCGTAGTTGTCGCCGTAGTCGTATTCGATAATGCCGATNTCGGACATCTGCTCNTACAAATCGCGAAGCTTTGTAGGCTCNTAGCCCTTNTTCATTTTGAGAAGCTCCTCAAACGTGTAGTATTTGCGCAGCTTCATCTTAAGGCAAACCTCGCACATTTCGGGCGTAAGAACCTCTTTCAAGCCCCAGTATTCTGGTGCCTCGGAACCGAAGCCCACAATCTTATGCGCGACTACGTCCGTGATTTTCTTGCCGAGCTTGACATAGCACTTGTCAACGTTCGGCTCGCCCTGATACTTGCTTACAACTTTCTTGTCTTTACACTGTTCAGGCATTTTTACATTTCCCTCCACTAATCGTTTTGTTTATAAAATAACCTTCGACTTCGCTCATATTCTCTCCCGTCTTAGCCGAGATTGGAATGATTGTCGAATTGCCGTTTCTCATTTTTATATTCGCAATGCACCTATCAAGGTTGAACGTAAAATACGGCATCGCATCTATCTTGTTGATAAGCACCAAATCGCACTTCTGATATATAAGCGGATATTTGAGCGGCTTGTCGTCGCCTTCTGACACGGACAAGATAGTCATACTCATAGTCGCGCCCGTATCGAACTCCGCAGGACATACGAGGTTGCCTACATTCTCCAAAAACACGAGGTCAAGGTCGTCTATGCCGAGTGCGTCAAGCCCCTGCCTCGTCATAGCCGCGTCGAGGTGGCACATTCCACCCGTGTGGAGCTGGACGGACTTGCACCCTGTCTTATCCGCAATCTTCACCGCGTCAACGTCGCTGTCAATATCCGCCTCCATTACGCCTATGCGAAAATGCTTGGACAGCCTGTTTATAAGCGAAATCAAGGTCGTAGTCTTACCCGCCCCTGGAGACGACATAATATTCACCAAAAATACGCCCTTTTCTTTCAGATACTCGCGAAGCTCGTTCGCCTCGGCATCGGTATCTTCATATATGCTTTTGGACAGTTGTATTGTTTTGACGCTTCCCATAAATAGTATTATATATTATAAATATCAAGAATAAAAGTACCTATTTCTATTTTTTTGCAAATTTCGCCATTTTACATATATTTACTCTGCGAGCGCGCTTGATTATAACCGCAAACCAACTGTTTTCAAATTTGCGCTGGTTGAAAGTCACATAACATTTTTCCAACATTTGGAAATATTTGTTATATAATTTTCAATAATTTTATCCAAATTATAAATTGTCTTCTTTTGTATAACTAACATAATCATAAGCATAGTTTCCATCTTCTGATAGGCTATCCAAATCAAACTCTTCCATGGATATCAAGTTGAGCCATTTATCGCCACGCTTCACAGCAGGAATATATACACTGTCGCCGTTTATCTTCATTTCCAACATATACTTGCGCTCATCCTGTGCTATTCCCGCGACCTTAAAATAGCTGTCCATATACTTGATTATTTCGCCGTTTTCGTCAGCCTCATAATATCTTTCGCTATAATATGTATTTTCACCTTGAACCCAGCCGCTTTCAGGCACATTCGCGCTGTCTGTATAAACTCTATATCTACTCCATTCATAGTTTGAATGAAGTCGTTCATTGCGCAAATATAACCCAAATACAAATGAAGTTGCTTTGTAGTATTTGTTTATCTTAACCATCACAAAGCCGTACGGTTCAATGTCAACCATAAAAAAACTCAATTCATCGTTTTGGTCATAAAGCGGATATATCGTATAACCCGTTATATAATCGTAGTCCGACTTGTCATAGTGATTCTTAATATATCTCTTCTCAACGCGTGCCGTGACCGCCGCAAGATGTTCCTCCTCGCTGAATAGTTTCCAATAATCGGACGGTGCGGGCTTTCCGTTGTCGATGCACGCGCAAAGCAAGCTAAGGCACAAGACCAAAACAATAGTTAGACATATTATTTTGCCGATAAGCTTCATTCTTGAATTTGCCATTTTGTTTGCCTCCTTATTTACCCGATTTGCGCAGTTTGCTATATTTATAAATTATAATATTTTAATGATTTACAAATTCAATATAACACAAGGTATACAATCGGTCAATACAAAGATACCCTATGCGCACGTCGTCATTGCGAACAGAACCAAACAAAATGGGACTTGCGATATAAACCGCAAGTCCCAACCAAATGACTTTTTGCTATAAGGTATTTTCTTATTTCTCTTTGAAGAATCTGTACACGAGGTCGCGGCTGTACTCAACGGTTTCTTCCATGTCGCCGAATGCCATAACTTCGCCCGCATAGTAGGTGTTGGATTTGCCTTGCATTGCCTCTACCTTATCATACCAGCCGTCAGCATAGTCCTTGGAGTTGACGTGGGGGAAGTAATACCAGTCGTCAATTCTCTCCGTCTTTTCAACGGGTCTGCCGCACTTTGCCATATCTGCAAGAGTTGTTTCCTTTGCGACCTCAAACGGAACGTCTTCCATACCGTCGTGGTTACGAAGCGTAAACGTAACGACAGGCTGTTCGACAACTTCCTCTGCCGGCCAACGGTGATAGAACACCATCATATGTCCGCGAGTTTCGTTTGTCATGTTCTCGAAGAAGTAGTAGGAGATTTCGGGAGTGTTGCCCTCTGCGGTTCTTACAGCCATTGTGAAATACTCCTTGCTGCGAATCTTGGAGAACAGCTCCTTTTCTTCCTCGCGCGGGTCGCCGTACTGCAAGAACATTTCAAGAGGTGTGCAGATGATAAGCTTGTCAAACTCCTCTTCCACGCCGTTTGCCGTGACGTAAACCTTGTCGTTTGTTCTTCTTACGTTTGTAACCTCTGTGTTGAGGATTGCAGGATGCTTAAGGTGAGCGTTTACGCCCTCCCAAATTGACTGCGTACCGTTTTTCCACGTCCACAGATTGCCTGTTTTCAAGAACTGCTTTACGGTGAACGCGTCGAGATACTTCAAAACGTACGCCGCAGGGATTTCATCAAAATATCCATAACCAAAGGAAGTGAACGGTCCCTTCCAAACCGTGGTTGCGTCCTCGCACTTGTTGAGCTTGAGGAACTCGGAGAAAGGCATACAAAGGTCCTTAAGATTTGGGTTCTTGCCCTTGATACGCGCAAGCTTCAGTTCGGGAGACGGGCACATACCCTCGTACTCGCCCTTAGCAACGCCGCGGTGTCCGTTGACGTCGTAGCCGACGTATTTCTTTTTGAGAAGCTTGGAGAGCTTATTCATCTTTATAACTTTTTTGAGGAGTGCAAAGGTTGACATGGGTTGGTCGGTGCCGTCAACGAGCTTGAACTTACGTCCCATAGGCGGTCCGTCAAGGTGAGTCGTGTGACCAAACTTTTCGCATTCCGCAACAGCAAAATACGTATCGCAGCCCATAACTGCGCCCATTTCTATCGTGCGGTCCTCCCACTTGCCGTCGGCAGTCTTGACCTTCATCAAGGGCGAAAACGCCTTGCCGCCTACGTGGTCGGATTTCTCATAAATAACGTAGTTGTTGTAGCCTGCCTTTTCGAGATACATAGCAGCACTCGTACCCGCAGGACCGCCGCCGATAATACAAATTCTTTGATTAAAATCTGCCATAATTTCCTCCTTTGGAAATAATTGTATTTTAGCTATGTTCACTTTACTACATTTTTTAAAAAATGTAAATATTTAAATACAAAATACCTTGCTAAAACGCAAAAAACACCGCAAATACGCCATTATTTCGCCATTTTAGCACTGCCGCGCTTCCTCAAGCCCAAGCAATAGCCCTTATCGTCATCCTGCATATGGACAATCTCAAACGCCTCACAAAACGCCTTTGCCTCCTGCTCCGCGCTCTCAAGCCCTACGGATATCTCTACGCTATGGTCTGAGTGATGCGAGTTTATGCCTCTTCTGCTCTCGTCAAAAAATATCCACAGCATGCCGCCATCTCTCAACAGCTCCGCCGATTTACAGGCAAAACTCGCCTTGTCAAAGAAATGCGGATATGCGTCAAACACAAGTATACTGTCATACTTTAGGTCGCTCGTGTATTCATAAAAATTGGCAACGATAAAATTTACCCTGCCGCCTACGACATTCTCCTTTGCCTTTTCAATCATCAGCGGAGATATGTCAATCGCGTCAACAACC
>JAAVHW010000056.1 GCA_014799525.1 Clostridiales bacterium
AAAGCCTTCTCCGAGGAAGAAGCCGACTATCGCGGCACCTGCAACCGCACCTGCCGCCGCNCCGCCAAAGCCTTCNCCGAGGAAGAANCCGACTATCGCGCCGATGACAGCNGGNATACCAATACATACGCCCAAGACCGTGCCGAGATTGCTTTGCAANGACCTATACCAATCNCCCGACACNTCGTACGAATAGAACTCAAAGCAACCNATAGCCACACCGACAATGACGCCAAGNATAACCACTATAAGTGCGGCAACCGCGGCATTCTTTTTCTTTTCCGCGCCGCTCGCCTTTGANTTTGCNGACTTGCGCATCTTTTCCTTTTGAGATGTGAGCTGCTTGGTCTTTACTTCCGTTTCGCTCTGTCTTTGCTCGATATAGAGNTTTCTCTCCCACGTCATTGCGAGAGTNTCCAATATCTTCAGATGNTTCATATCGCAAGGAAGTATATTTTTTGCATACTCTTCCTTGGTGATTGGCGGTTTTCTGTTCCCGAANTATCCATTGGTATAGAAGCGNTTTTCAGTTGCCTGCTGTTGCTGATAAGCATTGAGATACTTCACGCAATAGTCGTTTTCGCGTATCGTTTCCATAGGATACTGCTCACGCTTTGCAAACANCTCCAAATCCGAGCGGCACTGCGTCTCAGCAAGCAACATGCCCCAATAGCACTCNGGGTGGTTGGAGATTTTTCTCTTTCTCGTATTCAACTCGAANTTGAGCAGCTCCACAAAGGTTTTCATAGCCTCTTCAAACTGTCCGTTTGCAAGCGCCGTCCAACCTCTCTTCTCGCTGAGCGACTCGAAAAGCATGAGCTTCATCTCATTGAAGCTGTTGAAGTATTGGCTTGCNCCTGCGTCGCCGTTTGCCGCCGCACCTACAACCGCCTTGATATAGTTGTCCTCCATGCTTATATCTTCTTTGTAGTANAGNAGNGCTCTATCGTCTCTGCATCTGCGCTCCGCCTTGAGCATACCCCAGTGCGCCTCNTGGCAGAGGTCGTCTATGTTTATCATAGGACCGTAATAGTTNTTNGCAAGGTCATACTGCCCCATGGCAAGAAGCATATCCGCAAANGGNACGAGATACTTTTTGTTTCTCTCCTTGTCGTCCTGCGGCACGAANTGNATGAGATAGTCAAANACCTTNGTTGCCACGTCATAGCTACCCTCGCGNCCTTGAGTCAAAGCGAAATTGACGAGGCTCGTCTGCATTCTCGTGCGCATATTGCCGCCGTTGCTTTGCGATTGNGCCTCGGCAAACTTAAGGATATTTTCAAGGTCCTTTTCCTCAACCTTTGTCGCNTTGATATGGTCGGTGTGTCTGACGAGCTTGTTNTCGCACATGAGCCTGTCAAAGTAGCANTGAGAATCGTCNATAAGCTCCAACGACTTATTGTAGTAGATGAGTGCGTCGTCAAAGCGTTTTACGTCATGCAAGCAACGTGCAAACTCGTAGTGCATACGCGCGTACTTTTCAACCTCGCTGTCGCTGAAGGTTCTGAGTACGCAGTCGAATATGCTTGTTGCAAGCGCGTCATCGGAATTNGNCTTTTTGAGTACGNCGCGGCTGAAGTTGAGAAGCGTTTTTCTTATCTCGTCAACGTCNTTTTCAGGCGCCCACTGCGCGACAAGATTGAAGGANGAAACGATGAAATCAGTATTTTCNTCCTCTACTGCCTTAGCGCAAATNCCCTTTGCGATATCTATAATCTTTTGGAAAATNTCNTGGTCNGTACAGCTTTGAAGAATNTCGTCCAGCCACTTTATACAGTTGACTCTTTGCGTGAGGCNGTATTCCTTTATGTACTGCTCGTCGTTGCAAATACCCTCTTTTGCATAAATNGTATACAGCTTTGCCGCCGCCGAATATTCNTTCTTGAGCAGAACGCCCTTACAAAGCTGTTCCGCGCCGCCGAAGTTGCTCTGTTCAAGCCACGACTTTGCAAGCTTAATGCTGTCGCCTTCCTTGACGTCAACCTTNTTGCCGACGAATTCCTTTCTCTGTATCTGCAAGGACGCGTCGATTTCCTTCTTAGGTCCGAAGTTCTTGACGTCGGAGAANGTCTTTCTCACAATGTTGTTTGCNGACGGATACTTTGCAAACGAGCGCGTGATGAAGTCCTCCATCTGCTTGTCGTAGTTTCTGTCGTTGTATCTNATGCCCTGCAGCTTGGANAGCTTGACGGGCATTCCCGACGGGAATTCGCTGGGATATACGATGGTTATGGTTTCGGGCTTTTTTAAGCCGTCCTTCATCATGCGCAGATAGCGCGACCATTCGTTCTTAACCCAAACGGCGTTTGCGTACTCGCCCTTCGAGCATACNAGGATAAACACCTTTGCGCTTTGCAAGGCTCTGAAAATGGTAGGCTCGAAGTTTGTACCTGCCTTTAAAGACTTTTCNCTGTAAAANACCTTGTATTTTTTGGAAAGGTCGTTATAGATGTTGTTGGCATACATTGCGTCCTGCGTGAGCGTGCTGCTGCCAATTTCCGTCTTTTTGAAGGATAGGAAGATATCAAACGGCTCTTCCTTTTCAACGAGCGCGATTATCTCCTTTCTTATCTCTTCAACTACGTCCGCCTGCTCCTTGTAGAAGTTCTGCATATGCTCCGGCGCATACTTGACNGCNTTTTTGTAATCGTCCTGCTCGTAGAAGCTATCGAAATTCGCGCGGTTGCAGGTCGGCTTGAAGCCGTTGTCCTTTTCATATATAATGCCGTTCTTTGCAAGCAGACTGTACCAATACGCCTCGTAGCAGTTCGGAGAGGTTTCAATTGCAAGCTCCAAATCCTCTATTGCGTCCTCGAATGCGCCCTGNCTATATTTGGANGTTGCCTGCTCCAATATCGCCTGTACCTTTGGAGACCACTCGCCCGAGCCGTCACTGTACTTGTTGTGACATCTGCTACACTCGACGTACAGCCTACCGTCCTTTGCAAGCTCGGCAGACGACCANTCCAACCTGCCGCCGCAGGTAGGACACTTCTCCTGTCGAACAGTCAAGGTTGACTTGACCTCGTTCNTANAATNCTCACCCATCATTTACTCCTTATATCGTTATATAAATTGTAATCTTAAAAATTTGACCNTATAGCTACAGCCANTTTGGCTATATAGCTACGGCAAGCAGCGGGGCATATCGACCCCGCAACAACGCTATATCAACAAAATCAGTTGTTGTCNGCGCGCCACTCCATGAGCTTTTCGATGTCATCCTTCTGAACGGTTGACGATATATCCTTGAGCGCATTTACAAAGTCCGCATGTACGATATATTTAGCGCCCGTACTTATGCCGCGCAAAATTGATATCTCCTCAATCTTATCCATGAGGTTCGTCATATCCGAGCCGTTGAAGCCCTCCGCTTCCTTTACGACCTCATCGACGTTGATATCCTCCGACACCTTGACAACGCCCTTGTCGCCAATCTTTGCAAGCCTGTTTTCAATCATATACTTGCGCGCCGCCCCGTCGGGAAGTCCGACGTACACTCTCGTGCCAAAACGCCCTGGGCGCACGAACGCGCTGTCGATATCCCACGGCTTGTTCGTTGCGGCAACCAAAAACAAAATGTTGTTCGTCTGCTTTTTGTAGCTCTCCACGCCCTGCAACTGCGCGAGCAATTCCGAACGGAGCTGCTTTGCGTACTGTGACTTCGTGTTCTTTGGCGAAATGGAATCCATCTCATCAAAGTATATGACCGCACACGGGAATTCCCTTGCCTGCGCAAACAGTGCGCGCACCGCCTTTTCGGACTGACCTGCGCCCTGATGCAGCAAATCGGAGGGCTTGACGGAACAGAATTTTGCGCCTATCTCGTTTGCAATAGCCGCCGCAATCATAGTCTTGCCTGTTCCAGGAGGTCCATAAAGCAACAGACCGCCGCCGCTCTTTTTGACGTAGCCCTCGAATGCGTCGGGGTTTTGAAGGGGGAGCAAAACCTTTATCCTCACCTCTTCCTTGACGGCGTCAAGTCCCGCGACGTCCTTGAAAGTCACCTCGGGCAGGCTGTCCCAATCGAACTTAAACTCGCTGTTTGCGCCGTTCTTTGTCGCGTCGTCCAACACCTTATCCTCGGGTGTCGGGATATCGTCCTTTGAAGGCTTATTGTCAAAATTAGGGGTTTTTCCGTCATAAGGTGGGTTATTAACTGGCGGTTTTGGCGGATTACTGTCATTATTGCCATTGTATATCGGTGGGAAGTTCACATCAAACGGCAGGTCCTGCGCGGTGATTGTCGCCATTTCCTCGTTTGACGGATTTCTTGAAAGCGCGATACGTTTTGACTGCATTGTGACGGTTTTTTCAAAGAGGTTTCTTGCGTCTCTGCCGTTGCCGAAATTCTTATCCCTCTCGGCATACTTCTTGTCGAAATACGCATGCAGCGCCCTTGACGCGTCCCTGTCAAGCACGTACTGATTCTTGTCGCATTGGCGTTTGAAAATATTGTAAAGCTCCGCACCAGTATAATCGGCAAACTGAACGAAATTCTTAAAGCGCGAGCGAAGTCCTGGGTTTGAGTTGATGAATCTTTCCATCAAGTCAGTGTAGCCCGCAACTATCACGACGAGGTTATCGCGGTTGTCCTCCATTGCCTTAAGCACGGTGTCAATTGCTTCCTGTCCGAAGTCGTTGCCGCCCGAACCGTTGAGAGAATACGCCTCGTCAATAAACAGCACGCCGCCCATAGCCTTTTTGAGTACGCCCTGCGTCTTGATTGCCGTCTGTCCGACGTAGCCAGCAACGAGGTCGCTCCTGTCCACTTCGACGAGATGACCTTCGCTGAGTATCCCAAGCGCGCAGTATATCTGCGACATAATTCTTGCAACCGTCGTCTTACCCGTACCTGGGTTGCCTGTGAAAACCATATGATATGACATATCAGGCACAGACATACCGCGCGACTTACGCATAGTAAAGACCTTAATCTGGTCAACCCAGTCGCAGACTTGATTTTTGACCTCTGCAAGACCTTCAAGCTCGTTCAAACGCTTGAGTGCTTCCTCGAGAGATATCTTCTCAACCTTTTCGACCTTGACGTTTGACTCCTCGTCATCGGACGAGCTTGCCTGCTTCTTTTTCTCATTCGTCTGCAGACTCTCTGCAAGCTCTATAAGATTTTTAGCGCGCTTATATCTCGCCTTTTGCAGCTCGCCCTTGCTTTCCTTTGCAACCTTGAGCATCTGCTCGGCGGAAAGCATATAGTAGCGTTTAGCAAGCGCAAGGTCGCCCTTCTCTTGACTCTCCTTTGCCTTTTTCAGATAAAGCTCAAACATCTCATACAACAAATCTACACTTGCCATACTGCACTCCGAAAATTACGACATTCTCTTTTTAAGCTCTTCAAGCTCCTTCTCAATGGCGTCCTCGACGGACTCCTCTGCGGAAGCCTGATTGGTGATGAGCGATTCAATCTCCTTGGTTTCGTCAGCGTCAAGGCTGTAGTTTGAAGCGAAGGTTGACTGCGTATCCTCCATAAACGACTCCATCTGGTCGGCTTGAATCTCTACGCTGAGCATAGCCTCGTTGAACTGCTTGGACACCTTTTTGAAGTCGCTCTCCTTTGTGAGCTTCATCATATCCTTGCTGAGCGTACCCATGCCCTGCAAAAACTCCGAAGTCATCTTCGTCATATCCTTCATCTGCGAGGTTATCTCGAAGTTGAGCTTCATCTCGTACACTCTCTTTTGTTGAGCAATCGTCATTTTGAGACCCGAAAGTGCGAGGTTGTACTGCTCGTTGAGACCCTTCTGCTTTGCCTGCTTGCCTGCGTTTATGTACACCTGCTTCTGCTCCTCGAGCTTTTGTATCTGCT
>JAAVHW010000057.1 GCA_014799525.1 Clostridiales bacterium
CTGTCAAGAAAATACTTCATATTATGCCTCCGCAAATAAATTTTTTGTAATATTCAAAACGCTCTCTTCTGCGTTTTTTCTGACGAATACGGGAATTTTTCCAACAGGCGCGTCCACTGTAAACCTACCGCCGCCGTACTCCTTTCCGCTTTCAAGGTGTATCCATTTGTCATTTGGCAAATACACCTCGCGCTTTGTCGCGCCCGCCTTTATGACTGGTGCAACCAATATATCTCGCCCGAGCAAATACTCGTACGCCTCGTCGTATGCGCCCTGCTCGTCATAGTAGAAAAACAACGGACGCACCACGCCTACGCCCTTTTGCGCGTTGTACTCCACCGCAGACTTGATATAGGGCTTGAGCGCGGTGTGAATTTTGCTAAACTTTGCACCGTGCTTCAAAACCTGCTCGCTCGCGTCAAACTGCGCGTTGAGGTCGGGATTGAGTCCCTCGTGTCCGCGCATAAGCGGCGAGAACGCATTCATTTCGCACCAGCGCATATACAGCTCCTCGCTGCGCTTCAAGTTGAGGAAGGTCGTATATCCTCCTATATCCGAGTGCGAAAGTCCAAAGCCGCAGCACGTCAACGACAGCATAGCAGGTATGACGGACGGAAGCCCGAAGTCTATTGAGAAGTCCACGTGATTGTCGCCGTTCCACATCATTGTGGAATACTTCGGCGTATCGCTGTAGCCAGCCCTTGTGAAGAACATAATCTCGCCAAGCTTTCCGCACTCCTCAACCGCCTCGCGGTTTAGCTTAGCCCAGCGCGCAGGCCAAGTATTGTGCGCGACCTCGGGGTTTTCGCCGCTATAAAGCACGCAGTCGGTTGGCAGATACTCGCCAAAGTCCGCCATCCATCCCGAAAGCCCAAGCCCAATCATATTCTCCTTTATGATGCCCTTTATCCAGTCGTAGGCGGCAGGATTTGAGAGGTCAACCATTGCCGCAGGGAATGTGGTTATAGTCACGTAGTAGTCCTTGCCTTCCTTATCCTTTACGCAATAGCCCTTCTCGCTCGCCTCCTTATAAAGCGGCTTTTCAACGGCAAGGAATGGATTGCAATATCCCAACACCTTTACGCCCTTTTCGTTTAGCTCCTTTATCGCCTTATCCAAGTTTGGATAAAGCTCCTTATCCCACTGCCAGTTCCAGTATAGCTGTTTTCCGACTGCGGTCACGCGCCTGCCTTCCCAGTCCTGTATCCAGATGCCGTTGACCTTCGCACCGTACTTTACTGCGGTATCGTACTTTTTAAGCATCGTTTCCGTGCCGCCCTGTACGCCGAGAATCTGTCCGTCATAAACCCATTCGGGAAGTATTGGCTGTCTGCCGACAAGCTCCGTAAGGTTCTCTAAAATAGCCTCGAAATCTTTGTCGTAGCCAATATAGAAAGGCGTAATCTCGTCAGTTTTTATAGTATGGAATTCTTTATTCTCAAAATCGAATTCCGCTCTTGCCGTAGTCAGTGAATGATAGAAATACTTTTTCGAGCTGATAAAGGTAGGCTGCGCGTAATAAGTTTCGTAGTTTGAAAACTTCTGTTTTTTAGTTGTGTTCTTGATTCCGAAAACCTGCTTTATCAGCTTCTTTGCAATCTGCAATGCGTTTATATGCTCCGCAACCCATACGTTAGCCTTCTTGCCGCGCAGATTGAATTCGGAAAACACCTCGCCGCTTCCGTACACGCGCTCGTCCGCCGTTGCAGGAATGCGTATCCACATTCTGTTATACTTATCAAGCCCCTGAGGGATAAACTTGAGTCTGTCGCCGTCTACCTCAATCTTTATCGCGCCCTCGTCAAATCTGACTATAGCGCAATCCTCCGAGGCAGTCATACTCACAATATTAAGCTGCCTTTTTGTCTTTATCTTCTCTTTAATCTTAAACGAACCGTGACTCATCGAGTAGCTGTTCTCACCAACGCCCACGCACATAAAACGACCGTCAATTCTGACAACCGCCTTTCCGTCATAGACCGCTGACAAGCCGCCGTCAATCTGCTCAAATTTCAACATACATTTCCCCTTACGATTTACGCCCTTATTGATTAACGCTGTTAATCAATTATATTTTACCATATCCGCAAATGATGTCAATATAAAAATGATTGTTATGACAACAATTTGCAAATCGCCATTTAGCGCAAAAAAATAGCTCGGTCACAGGACTAAAGCTATTGTTTTTTAAAGATGTCAACTCTATATCAATATTTTACAACTATCTTCTCGTCAACAAAATTTACATACATATCGGAACAAAGCAAATGTTTCAATGTAAAATTAGAAGAATTATTTAAGTAGAAAACAACCGCCAGTCTTGGTGGTTGTTTTTATATCATACTCTATTATTTGTTTCATATTGACAAAAGGCTAATCAATCTCTATTTTCAAGCTGCATACTAAGAAGCGCAAGTGCCGCGGCAAGGTCATCGTACACGACGGCGAAGATATGTGATGCTGACAAAGTTATTCGCCTATTGATGAGTTTTCAAGTTGCATGCTAAGGAGTGCAAGAGAGGCAGCCAAATCCTCCCCCTTCACTGCAATATCTGGAGATAAATTAAGGTGTACTGGCGCGAAGCACCAGATTGCTTTTATGCCTGCTTCAACCATTTTGTCCGCTATGCTCTGCGCGGAGATGGACGGCACACAGATTATGCCAATGCGGATTTTGAAACGCTTGACAACACTTTCAAGCTTGTCCATTTCGTATACGGGCTTGCCGTTGACTTCCGTGCCAATCACGTCCTCGTTTACGTCAAACGCCGCCATTATATTCAAGCCGTAGTTGCGAAATCCGTCATATCCGAGTATCGCGCGTCCGAGTCCGCCTGCACCTACAAGCACCGCGTCGCGCGTGTTGTGATAGCCAAGATAGCCCTCCAAATCGGCAATAAGCTCTTTTGTAATATAGCCCGTCTTTGGTTTTCCCGCAACCGAAGATACAAGTGCGATATCCTTGCGCACCTGCACAGGATTGAGTCCCAAGCCGTTGGCAATGGTTGTGCTTGACACGGTTGGCACGTTTTGTCTACCAAGCGAATAGAGATAGCGCAAGTACGAGGGCAACCGCCTTAGTGTAGCCTTGGACATTTCGCCGTTCTGTTCCATAAATCACCCGCAAAATTTTTATCGATAAAAATATAACTTATTTACCGCTATTTTGTCAAGATTTACATAAAATTTAACCTTAAATCGTTAAAAACGCCGCGTTTTGCAAACGCGGCATAGTGCTAAAATTATTTGCATTTTTATAAGTCAAGCCCTGCTTCATCAATCTTTAACATAATCGCACACTCAATTCTCTTCTTGAAAAGGTCGCAGCCATAGGCATACGTGCCGTTGACGTCGCCCGTTGCATTGTACGCATTAGCGGCGCAACCGCCCGAGCAATACAATCTTGCCCAGCAATCGGTGCACTCCTTGCGAGAATAAGCATTGCAGCGCTTGAACTTGTCGCGTATATCGTCGCGCACAACGCCCTTCCATACGTCGCCCATGAGATAGTCCTTGTTTCCAACAAACTGGTGGCAAGGGTACAGCTCTCCAGTAGGCGTGACTGCAAGATACTCCGTGCCGCTTCCGCAGCCCGATATGCGCTTGTATATACACGGACCTCCGTCAAGATTGAGCATGTAGTGATAGAACGTAAAGGGTTTGCCCTCCTTGCGGCGAGCAATCATCATATTTGCAAGCTTTTCATACTGACCGTACAAAACCTGCTTGTCCTCTTCCGTAAGCGCGTACTTATCCGTTGGCGGACACACGACAGGCTCCATGCTAAGCTCGTCAAAGCCGAGGTCAAGCATAGTCTGTATATCCTCGGTGAAGTCGGGATTGAAATGCGTAAACGTGCCGCGCATATAGTAGTTTTTGCCGCCACGAGCTTTTACGAGCTTTTGAAACTTCGGCACTATAACGTCAAAGCTGCCCTGCCCTCCGATGGTATTGCGGAAACGGTCGTTGACTTCCTTTCTTCCGTCAAGACTCAAAACTACGTTGTCCATCTCGCGGTTTGCAAAGTCAATAACGTCGTCGTCAATGAGCATTCCGTTTGTGGTAAGCGTAAAACGGAAATGCTTGCCATGCTCTTCCTCTATGGAACGCGCATACTCTACAAGCTTCTTCATCACGTCGAAATTCATAAGCGGCTCACCGCCAAAGAAGTCCACTTCAAGATTATGCCTTGTTCCGCTGTTTTCAATGAGAAAGTCAAGCGCGCGCTTGCCAACCTCATACGACATCAACGCGCGTTCGCCGTGATACTTGCCCTGCGCCGCAAAGCAATACTCGCAGTTGAGGTTGCAGGTGTGCGCCACGTGCAGACACATAGCCTTTATCACCGTACTACGCTTTGAAAGCAGGTCTACGTCGGGACGGAATTTGTCCTCAGAAAACAATACGCCCTGCGCTTTCAGCTCCTCAACGTCGTCAAGACACTCGAGCACGTCCTGCTCGCTCACGCCGTGCTTCTCCGTTATGTAGTGTACAATATCCTCGCGGGAGGAATTTTCATACGCGTTTATCACGTCATACGCCACCTCGTCCACCGCGTGTACGCTTCCGCTTGCAACGTCAAGCACTATATTGTAGCCGTTTTGTTTGAAGGAATGAATCAAGCCCATTTTCACTTTCTCTTGTTTTTATATATAAGGTATTTAGGAATATATTATTTTGAAATATATTGTTATATTTATATTTTCTATATAGTTATATAAAGCAGCAATAGTATTGATATTATACCAGCATCCACAAAAAACGCATAGCCGAAGCTATGCGACTTTCTGTATAGAAATGCAAATCAAATTACTTTGCAGCCTTCTCGCACTTCTGGTTTGCAACGCCGCAAGAGGTCTTGCATGCGGATTGGCAGGACGTTTGGCACTCGCCGCAGCCGCCGTTCTTTTTGCTCTCGCTCAAATTGCGAGTGTTCAATGTAACAATTCTTTTCATACTATGCTCCTTAAAAGGTTTATATCCTTATTTATTATAGATTCGTTTAGTATCTTTGTCAAGGTCGTTTGTCATTTTGTAATCTGCGCTAAACTTGCAAGCCGACAAAATACACTATTCTTCCTCGCCGTTTGCGCCCTCGGACTTATCCACCACAAGTACGTTGTCGGGGAAATGCTTATGCTCACTCTCTACGTTCACACCGTACTCATAAAGACAGAGTGCATATCTTACAAACTCCGCGTCAATCACTTCGCCCTTGCAGATAAGCGGACTTCCGGGAGGATACGCCCACACGTTTTCCGCAATGACGCGACCGAGCGACTTTTCCAAGTCAACGAACTCCGTTTTTAAGAGGTCAATCTGACAAGGCTCGTACGCCTTTTTGCCAACCGCGGACACGTTTATTTTGACAAGTCCGTTTCTCTCGCGCACACTGCCGTCTATTGTGTAAACGGCTTCGGAGAGTGCGAGGTAGGAATTTAGACTGTCACCTGCACCTGTCATTGCAAGCGCGTAGTTTGCACTTGCCATTTCAAGCTCAAGCTTAAACTTGTTCTTAAGCGCACGGGAGAGCTCAAGTCCGCTAAGCGCACTGTCAACCGTAAGGAAGACAAGCTTACTCTTGTCATACGCATACACTCTGCCGCCCTCGTTTTCACCGTCGAAGAGCTTGATGTGCTTGAGTCTTGACATACTGCGGCGGAATTTATCAATCAAGTCCGCCCACTGGTCTATCACCTGCGCGCCGTCGCCCTGCAAATATCTTACGCATCCTTCAAGCGAAGCCATAAGCACGTAGGACGGAGAGCTTGTCTGGAATATCGAAAGATTTTTGTCAAGCCTTTCGATATCAACTCTGTTCGAGCAAACGTGAAGTACGGCGGTCTGCGTGAGGCTGGGCAGCGTTTTATGGAAGCTGTTGATGACTATATCCGCACCAAGCGTACGCGCACTCTGCGCAAACTTTTTGCTGAGCCCGAGATGTGAGCCATGAGCCTCGTCAACAATGAGCTTCGCACCGTTTGCACGGCATATGACCGCTATTGCGCGAATATCCGAGATGATACCCTCGTATGTAGGACTTGTGATGACGACAAGCGAAATGTTTGGATGTTCCTTAAGCGCCTTGTCTACGTCGGCAGGCATAACCGAGCCGTAAAAGCCGTATTCCTCAAAATAAGACGGAGTTACATAGTAGGGATGAAGTCCGCAAATCTCAACTGCGTTATAGACGCATCTATGGCAGTTTCTTGCAATCAGCACCTCGTCGCCGCTATGCGAAAGCGTACGCACCGCCGCAAGCATACCGGCAGTCGTACCGCAGGTAAGGAAGCGACTTTCGTTTGCGCCAAAAAACATAGCAGTCTTTTTCTGCGCGTCGCGAAGAACGCCCTTTGCGTTATTCAGATTGTCAAAGCCCTCAATTTCGGTGATATCCAAACCCGCAACGCCGCTCAAATGATTGTACGCCACTCTCTTATGACCTGGCATATGGAAAGGAACGTGACCCTCATCGCCGTACTCGCGAAGCATGACCGCAAGCGACTTGGAATCGCGCGTCTTGTCATCCGTGCCAATTTTGCCTTTGTAGCTTAATTTATTTCTTTTTACAATTTTCATAATAGTATTATAACATCAGTTTTTCAAAATGGCTATGGAAATTTTTACATATTTGTGCTATAATACAATAAAATTAAAAAAGTTTAAGATAAAATGCCGTTTGATGAGGTGTAAATGGGCAAAAAACGTCTTTTAAACTCCATACTTAGGATAGCTTCCTGCATTGTGTGCGTGATAGCCGCGCTCTCATTTTGCGCGTGCAATAAAAAAACTGATAGCATCTACGAGCGCGACAACAATTTTGAGTACACCGTGATAGACTCTGACGACTCCCTCGTATACGAGCCTAAAGACGTAAACTACACCTATGGCATAATTTTTTACGTTGGAATGTTTATCACCCCAAGCGAATACGACTATCTCGGCGAGGCGCTTGCAAAGCAGGGCTATCTTGTAGTCATCCCCAAGTTTGAAATGAACAACGCGGATAGAGGCTATCTTGAAACGGAGCCGACGTTCGCAAAATATCCAAACGTCAAATTCTTCGTAGGAGGACACGACTTCGGCGGTGGCGCGGCTATACGACGTGCGCAGGAAAATACGCAGTCGGTGGCTGGCACGGTTTTATTTGCGCCCGTAGGCATTTCAAAGCAGGTGCTTGACGAGAACGGAAAGCTCAAATATGACGAGGACGGAAACGTGGTCTGGAATAGATATAGCATTGCAAATCTTTCACTTCCCACTCTGCTGCTTGAAACGGATTGCGATAGCCTACGCACGGAAGCTATGAAAACAGACGCAAAAAGTCGCCTCAATGCAAGCACAACTGAGGAGCATATGCTTGAGAACTCCTGTCACTTTGCTTTTATGTCATCTGCAGCACAATCGGACGCCATAAGCATTTCCGATGATGAGATTGCCGCACAGCATCAAAACACCGTGTCGCTCACTCTTGCATTTATGCGCAAAACCGTGCTGAAACAAAAATAAAAAATTAAATTCCAAACTCTACAAGCAACTTAAAACACGCACGATATCAAGCCCCACAAACTGCGGAAATTTTGTGGGGACTTCAAATCAAAAAACGGACTGCCGAGGCAGTCCGTTTTTGATATTCTATTCGGTTGAATTTGCTTTTATCAGCTCGCTTTTGGCGGCTGCTTTTAAGCTTTAATCCACGTCAACAAGCACGGTGTTGAGCTGATATGGATATTTGACGCACTCCTCAAAAATCTTAGGCACGTCGTCAAATACTTCGCGAGAGGTGATTATTCCGTTTGTCTTGACAATCTTGTTTGCAAGCAGATTTATTGCGGACGGCATTTCACCGTAGCCGTTGCAAACGCCCTTGACGCGAAGCTGTTTTCTTAGGATAAAGTCGCTGCCTACGTAATGCTTTTCAGAGGTGGAATATCCCGCAATCACAACCTCACTTCCGTTTTTGACAAGATGAAGCACGGAGTTGAGCCCCACGCCCTCCGTCGTAAATACGGCAGCTTCGCTCATACGACCGCCAGTTATTTCCTCAACTCTACGCTCAAGATTGTCGTAGGTCGGGTTGAGCGCATAGCAGATATCCCACATCCTTGCAAGCTCAAGCTTTTCATTGTCGAGGTCGATAAGGATGGGAATAGTCTGATAGTACATCGCAAGCTGGCAAAGTATAAGCCCCAACGTGCCTGCGCCGACTATGACGATATAATCGCCCCTATCGCACGAAAGCTCCGAAAAGACCTTATTGCCCATTGCGATACACTCCGCAAAAACGGCTTCCTCATCGCTTATACCGTCAGGCAAAGGACATACGTTTTCAGCGGGAACGCAAACAAAATCCTGCAACAGACCGTCCGTATCAACGCCCATCGTCTTTATGACGGTCTCGCCATGCTCTACTGCCTTAACGTACGGATTGACAACAACGCGCGAACCAAGCTTGAAGCCGCGAGCGTCATCGTCACCTGTCACATACGCAACGGCGGCGTGAGCGGGTACGGTTACGGAATGCTTATCCTCTCTGTTTGCAAAGCAAGACATATCCGTTGAGGAAAGCGCCACCTTTGACACCTTCAGCTTGACCTCGCCCTCGCGCGGAACAAGCGTACCTTCCTTTAGGTTGACTTCATTAAAATTTCCTATATGCCAAGATTTCATGATTTCACCTTAACACTATTTTATCACAGCGGCGATATTTATGCAACACTGTTTTGTTCTCTAAAACCATTCAAGCACATATCGTGTACCAAATATGTCGCACGTTACGCTTATTTTCAAATTTATCAGCGCGAGCAGCAAAATTTCTACTCTTCCTCTACGCTCTCCGCGGTTTTGGTTATGAGCGTAATGACCTCTGGCGAGGGGTACGGCTCCTTGTCGCTCAATACAAACCTATCTCGGCGGATATTGTCGTCTGCATATAGATAGATTTGTTTTCCCTGCCATGAAGTGTTTATATGGTTTTTGAGTATCTCGCTCTGAAGCACCTTTTCATATAAACCTGGATATACGCCGACGTACACCGTATCATATCTGTTTGCAATCATGAAGTCCACAAGCTCGTCACGGAGCATAAACGCAAGCTGCGAGTCGCTTATCACAAAACCGCCGCCACAGGACTTGCATGGCTGAAGCATAAAATCATCAATAGGAAGCCTCGTCTTTTTGCGTGTAAGCTCGACGAGTCCAAGCGGAGTCATTCCAACCGTCGTAGTTTTCAGTCTGTCGTGCTTAAGCCTTTCCTTTAGCGCCTCGACAACTGCCTCCTGATGCTCCTTTGTTGCCATATCTATGAAGTCTATGACGACTATTCCGCTTATATTTCTTATGCGGAGCTGCTTTGCAATGCAATCAACCGCCGCCATATTCGTCTTAAATACGGTATCTTCAAGGTCCTTATTGCCAACAAACTTGCCCGTGTTTACGTCGATAACGGTGCATGCTTCCGTCTTGTCTATCACGATATACGCGCCGTTTGGCATCTCAACCTTGCGGTCGCAAAGGTGGTTTATCTGCGAGCTAAGCCCGAAGTAGGACATAATATTTCGCTCGCCCTCGTACGCCTCGACCTTAGCCTTTCCCACTCTTCCGACAAGTGCGCTTGCAATTGCAACGTCGTTGACGATAACCTGGTCTATATCCTCGTTGAAGGAGTCGCGAAGTGCGCGCTCAAACAGCGTTCCCTCTTCAAACACAACGCTCTTTTCTGGCGCATACTTGAAGTCGTCTACAACCTTATCCCAAAGCGCGAGCAGTCTGCCTGCGTCCTTGATGATATCCTCGTCATCCGCCTTTCCTGCTGCCGAACGGATGATAAAGCCCATACCTACTGGGCATACGGATTTGACAAGCTGCTCAAGATACTCTCGCCTCTCGTCATCCTCTATCTTGCGCGATACGCCTATAAACTGCGAGTTTGGAAGAAGCACGAGATAGTAGCCAGCCATAGTGATATCCGTCGTAAGTCTTGCGCCTTTTTGCCCAAACTGGTCCTTTATAACCTGACACATTATGACGTCGCCAGATGAGAGCTTCGTACTCTTTTTTGGCATAACGCTGTGCAAACGCTCTTTGTCTACAAGCGAATCGCCCACGTACAAAAAGCCGTTGCGCTCAAGCCCTATGTTGACAAACGCGGCTTTCATTCCGCTCAGCACATTGACGACCTTGCCCTTGTAGATATTGCCGACAATGCCGCCAGCACTTGTCATTTCAACGGAAAACTCAACAAGCTCGCCGTCATCGACGAGTGCCGCACGTGTGCAAAACGGAGTGTTGTCCAAGATAAGTTGTTTCACTTTCTTTCCCCTACGCTCAAAAACTCGTCCACATCTACAAGTCTATCGCCAAGTTGCACATATTGCGCTATCTTGCATACGTCAGCCGCCGCAAGACTCACGCCGAGTCTTAAATTAAGCTCATTTAAAATTCTGTCAGGGCGCAAGCTCGTATTGCCTGCCGCAAGCCTTAGCATAAGCTTGCCGTCCACATTGAATGCTCCAAAAATCTTGTTTGAAACATCCTCGCGCACAGTCTTGCCCTTCTTTTCATACTCAATCTCAAAGCCCTTTGTCAAGTCAATATCTGCGTACGGCGTATCAAATACGTAGTCCGCAGCAACAATTACGCCCTGCAAATTTGGGTTCTTTGCGCACTCAAACACATTGCTTGCCTTAAGCGTATGCGACACTGCGCCGTTATAGCGCGCAAGCAGCTCGCACCCTTGCATGTCCGAGTCAATAGCGAGATACTCCGCTTCAGACGATACTCCAACCGCAAGCGGCGGTGAGAAAAATACAAGCGCATGAGGGTTGAAGCCTTGCGAATACTTGACAGGGATATCCGCGCGCCTCAATATGCGCGATACGTGGCGCAGCAAATCTATATGCGAGATAAAACACGCGTCGGATAGCTTTGAATACTTGAGAACTAACATATCGTACATCTCCCCATTTTCAATGCTCCGCAGCCGTTGCAGCCCTCGCGGCAATTCTTGGTGGTCTTGCCCATATAGCCAAGCTCGCGCTCCTTCAATAGATAGCTCTTACTAACACCTGTATCTATAAAATCCCAAGGAAGAACCTCGTCCTTATCCCTTTCTCTTATATACTCATTGACGGTCAGACCGCAGTCGGCAAACGCCTGAGTCCACACATCCCACTTGAACTGCTCCGTCCAAGCGTCAAATTTTGCACCCAATCTGTACGCCCTTTCAATCACCTTGCAAAGCTTTCTGTCACCACGTGCAAGCGCGGCTTCGAGTACGGACGTCTCCGCCCCGTGCCAGGAAAAGCTCACGCCCTTTATCTCGCGCAAAAGTCCGCGAAGATAGCTTTGCCTGCGCAGCATCTCGTCAAAGCTTATCTGCGCTTCCCATTGGAATGGTGTGCACGGCTTTGGAATAAACACCGCACAGCTTACGGATATATTGAGTCCGCGCTTGTGGCGCTTGAGATAATACAGACCCTTGAGACGTTTACACATCTCGGCAATGCCAGCAATATCCTCGTCCGTTTCAGTTGGCAAGCCCATCATAAAGTACAGCTTTATGCTGTCGTAGCCAACCTCGAACGCCTCCGCCATATTGTCAATTTCTTCTTCAGTTACGTTTTTATTTATCACGTTGCGCAGTCTTTGCGTACCTGCCTCGGGCGCGAATGTGAGCGAGCTTTTTCGCGACTGCCTCGCCATATCCGACTTAAACGAGCTTATACGCAAGCTCGGAAGCGCCAAATTTACGCGCTTATCCTCGCAATACGGAATGAGGATATTTTCAAGCTTCTCAAGCTCGGTGTAGTCGCCCGTTGACAGCGAGCAAAGCGACATTTCGCCAAAGCCCGCGCTTTCAACAATACTCTTGCCAAGCTCCGCGCACCTATCCGCACTGCGCTCGCGTATCGGGCGATACCAAAAGCCTGCCTGACAGAATCTGCAACCGCTTGCGCAGCCTCTGTACAGCTCAAGCGTAGCCCTGTCATGCACAGTTTCGATATTGGGAACGAGCGGCTTTGTTGGATACGGCGCGTTTTCAAAGTCCTGCAAAACCGCCTTTTTCACTTTCTCGCCGTCCTTGTGCAGTGACGGCACGTATGCGCCCTCCACCTGCTTTACCCTTGCAAGTATTTCCGCTTTGCTAAGTCCTTTTGCTCTTCCGTCGGACACTATGCGCAAAATTTCAAGGTCGGCTTCCTCGCCCTCGCCGCATACGATGACGTCAAAAAAGTCCGCAAACGGCTCGGGATTTACGGAGCAAGGACCTCCTGCAAGCATTATTGGATATTCCTCTCCGCGCTCGCTTGCATAGAACGGAATCCCTGCCAAATCAAGCATATAAAGCACGTTTGTATAAAGCAGCTCAAAGCCGATGGAAAAACCGAGCACGGTAAAATCCTTTAGCGGCTTTTTTGTTTCAAGTGAAAGCAATGGGATATCGTTTTCTTTGAGCTTATTTGCAAAATCAGCGGCAGGCGCAAAGCACCTTTCCGCAACAAAATCTTTGTCGGAATTTATGACGTCGTAGAGAATCTGCATCCCGAGATTGCTCATACCAATCTCGTATAGCTCGGGGAAGCAGAAGCACATATCGCCCTTTCGCGGTTTGCTCATATCGGGAGTATTCCACTCGCCGCCGCTATACCTCGCAGGCTTTTCCACCTCGGGAAGAATTTTGAAAAGCTTATCCTTGTAGTTTTCCATATCTAACACTTTGTCTGTTCTCAAAGTTTTGTATCAGCATTTCAATGCTCTATGCGCATCGCACTCTTTAGAATGTATCACTCAATGCACAGTGCCGCTGCGCCTATAATTCCTGCGTCGTTCTTGAGCTTTGCAGCTACAACCTCTATTGTTGGATTGTACTCAGCTCCGTATACGTTCTTAGCAACGTATTCTTTAAGCGGCAAAATTAAAGCGTCTCCTGCATTAGAAACGCCGCCGCCAACAATTATTACCTCTGGATAGAAAATGTTTGCAAACGTAACAAGACCTTCGCCAACATACTTTATATAACGCTTAAGCGTGGATACCGCCACTTTATCGCCCATTTTTGCGCATGTAAACACAGTTTTTCCGTCAATACCATGCTCCGCCGCATGCTTTGCAAGCATGCTTTCGGGGTGCTTTTCACAAGCCGCGGCAACCTGATTCATAAGTGCGGTTGCAGAAGCGTACGCCTCGTAATGTCCGCGCTTACCGCAGCCGCAGGTTGCACCGCCCATATTTATCTGAATATGACCACCCTCCGAGCCTGCCGAACGGTTGCCCGTAAGCAGCTTGCCCTCAACCACTATGCCAGTGCCTACGCCCGTGCCGAGCGTAATCATTACGCTGTTTTTTGCGCCCTTGCCTGCGCCGTACAGAGTTTCGCCAAGCGCGGCGCAGTTTGCGTCGTTGCTCACCCTCACGTTCTTAACGCCCGTAAGCTCGCGCATAATCTCAACAATAGGCGTTTTTGTGAAGTTGATATTGCAGCAATAACGCACCTCGCCAGCCTCGTCGTCAATCGAACCTGGGCAGCCGATGCCAATGCCCGCAATATCTTTCTTTTCAAAATTGCCAGCCGCCAACACCTTGTCAACAAGCGCGGATATGCTCTGCAAAATGACGCGCTCATCTGCCTGCGCCTTAATCGGCGCGGACTTCTTGACGAGGATAACGCCGTCCTCAACAACGCCACATTTGACGCTCATGCCACCAATGTCTATGCCTACGTATTTCATAATCTACCTTTTGTGCGCAAATATGCTTTGCGCCTTTTATATATACTTTAAATATTTTAGTACAGAATATAGGAAAAGTCAACGCAAAGTTATTAAGGGGAGAGATGAGGATAATTTCAATTTAGTGATAAAACGCAACCAATTGGCGGCATTAAATAAATTTAAGTGAGAAAAACGGCTTACGTAAGCCGCACAAAACCACTATTTCGATTGGGCAAATGCAGCTTTTATCGGTTTAGATAGCCTGTTTTTGATTGCTATCTCTTTGAGCTCCGCCTCGCTTATAGTTGCAATTTCGCGTCCGCTATCGTCAAGAATAATAAATCTCGTTTCTGCGCCAGCGCTTACGTGGTGATAAAATCTGACAAGCGGCGTATCCCACGATATGCGCACGGTCTTTTGCTCTACGCCGAGAGTATAGTTCTTGCTCGCGCTGTCAAGCACGCTTATATACATCTCCTCTTTCGTGCCAAACGCCGCCCCGTAGAACAAAAACACGGCTATAATTCCAAAAGTGAAATTAGGCTTAAAAAACAGCGAGGCAATAAACAGTCCTAAAAATACAATGCTGCACACTATCCCTGCAATTTGTAAGCCCTTTACCGCCCTTAGCTTGTTTTTGCAAAACCCCAAAATGACGCGCGAGCCGTCAAGCGGATATATCGGCAGAAGATTGAATATCCCAAGCGACATATTCGCATAAAAAAACGGCTGCGTATACGAATACGCCTCAGGCACCAACCACCATAGCCCAAGCGTGATAAGCGCAAGCAAAAAATTGCAGACAGGTCCTGCCAAGCCCACCATAACAGAGGAAGCCCTATCAAAGCTCTCCTCCGTACTCATCATTGCACCGAATGGGAGCAATACGAGCTTTTTTACGGCGAAGCCACGCATACGCGCGAGCGCGGCATGCGCAAGCTCATGTAGCACAAGCGCAATAAAGGTCAGCGCAAACGCCCGTGCCTGCCCGAGTGCCACAAGCGCAAGAGCAAGCACGAAAAACAGCGGATGAACCTTTATCTGCATAGCAAGGCTTACAGGCTTGTAAGTACGTTTGCAACCGACTTTATCGCGTCAACCGCGGCAGTCGCCTTAAAGATATTGGCAAACAAGAAGCCCAATGATACAAATACGCCGATAATCACAGGCACTATCGCCGCGTCAAGTATATCAAAGCTGCGGTTTTTGCGACGGCGTTTTTCCGTCACTCTGTTTTCAACAAACTCGTTGGTGGAAATTTCAACTTCAAGCTTTTTATTCTCGTCAAATTCCATAATCGTCACCTCGCAATAAACCTATGCGCATACGGCGGCGATTATTCCACTTTAATTGCGTAGAAATTTACAAAAAAGTTAGAATTAAAGATGTTTTAAATTTTTTCTATATTGTTTCAATTCATCCTCACCAAATCTATTGATTATTTCGTCTATGTTTATAATTAGCTCATCTCTATCATACGGAAGATTTCCGTGCAACTGCACGGCGTTTGACGCACCCAAAGCGGCGAAATGAGTTTTTATCGTCAAACTGCCAATAAGCATTTTAAGCTCGTTATATTTTTCAATTTCGCTCTCCTCAACCCAGTTGCCATTTTGTATTTCAGCATATAATTCCGAAGTGGGATAAATTGTGAGCATAGATGCACCAACTATTTTAGGATTGAGTTGATTGAAAATTTTGACCGTATTTTCTACGCCACTTTTGCTTTTATCCTCTCCGTAAATGCCAGTAAGATAAAAGAAGTTATACTCTATTCCCGCCTCGTCGAGCTTGCGACACTGCTCCAAAATATCGGCAGATGTATATCCTTTGTTCATAAAATCAAGTGCCTCATCGTCACCAGTTTCAACGCCGATTGTTATGCCGTTATAGCCGCAACTTCGCAGTTGTTTTAACTCTTCTATGCTTTTCGGAGTTATATCGGTTATTCTCGCAAAACAACCGATAGTTCTCAATCGGTTGAGATACTGTTTTGCCATATATGCGATATTCCGTAGCTTTTGCGAAGAAAGCACGAAAGGATTTGCCCCGACCAAAAATAATCTCGTTACATCTGGCATGTAGCGATACAATTCCTTCAAATCATCTTCTATTTCATCCATAGGTGATACGCGGAACTTAAACGGAATATCGTCATATAACGTGCAAAACTTACACTTATGATGTGTGCAACCTGCCGTAACTTGCAGTAGCGCCGACCACGCTTCATATGGCGGTCGCCAAACAGTGCCTGTATAATGCATAAAACACCCTCCTTTTTTCTTTATTATAAATTCGATTAGTATTTAGATTTCAAGTACTGTATTTATTTAGTGTTAGTATCAAAATAATACTATTGCGATTGACGAAATATTGACAATGCGCAATAATGTATTACAATTAAAAAAATCAAGGTTATGTGAGTGTGATAATATGGCAATGTGGAATCCGTGGAGAGGATGCAAAAAATGTAGTGATGGCTGTTTGCATTGCTATATTCATAAAGGCGATTTCAAGAGAAACATAAATACCAATGAAATTGTAAAGACAAACGACTTTGAAAAACCAATAGAGAAATTAAAAAACGGCAATTATAAAATGAAGTCGGGAATGGTTTATTTATGCTTTTCTACGGATTTTCTTATAGAAGAAGCGGATGAGTGGAGAAACGAATGCTGGAAAATGATTAAAGAAAGGCAGGACTGCACTTTTCTGTTTTTGACCAAACGAATAGATAGATTTATGCAATGCATCCCAAACGACTGGGATAACGGATACGATAACGTAGTTGTATGCTGCACTATTGAAAACCAGAAAAATGCCGATTATAAATTGTCAGTATTCAAAGACTTGCCTATAAAGCATAAATGCATAACCGCACAACCGTTATTGGAGAGAATAGATATCGAAAAATACCTTGACGATATAGAATTGGTTGTAGTAGGCGGAGAGTCTGATATGAACGCAAGGGAATTTCATTTTGACTGGGCGTTAGATATCAGAGAGCAATGTGTAAGGAAAAACGTCAGCTTCGAGTTTAGGCAATGCGGAACGTATACGATAAAGGACGGAAAACGATATAAAATACAAACGAAAGACCTGTGCAAACAAGCAAGATTGGCAAATATCGATTATAAAATATAATAGCTTGATTGCGTATGATAGAGGTAAAGAATGACGGATAATAAATTTAGAAAAAGAGAAGTTATGGCTAAATGTGTGCCTATGAGCATTCTGCAAGCAGTTTTAAGCGGCAAATGGAAATTTTTGATTTTGTGGTATATTGCCGTATACAAGGTACAAAGATTTGGCGAGCTTCTGAAAAGAATTGACGGGATAACACAGTCTACTCTTACAAAACAACTACGCGAATTAGAGGATGACGGCTTTATACATCGTGAAGTTTATAAAGAAATTCCACCCAAAGTGGAATACACTTTGACAGAACTTGGCAAAAGCTTTGTTCCCGTCCTAACACAAATGATGACGTGGAGTCAGACACATTTATGCTCACCCGACTACGTAAGTCCGTATTCAGAAGAACAAATCAATGAATTGCTTAATCAATAGACCAATATAGGCGCATATTGTATCGCGTTTTTGTCAACTAATATCGCTTTATATCAAGAGTCGTATCAAACTGTTTTATGCGGCTTGCAAGCGAGTCTATTTGTATCTTATATGCGCCGCCGTCGCCCTGCACTATGTCCACGTTTACAGGCGCAACAAGCTCAAAATAGTCGCCAAGCAGGCGACTCAAGTCATTTGTGAGCGCGGTGGAAAAGCCCTCTTTTATGCCGACCTTATCCATGGTAAGCATTTCACGCATACGCTTTGCTATATCTCTCGCTTCTCTCATATATAATCTCCGATATTTTTACCCCACGAATTTACCCCACAAAACAGGGACGTTTTGCGGTAAGTCCGATAATAATTTGATATAGAACGGCAGTAAACATTCAAACACGCTAAGCGTGTCTACGGCGGAAGAAGCGCCGTCCTCTGTTTACGTCAACAAACACCTTGGTGTTGTACGCCACGTTCTCGGCAAGCGTATTGAACGCCGTATCGGAGATGGCGGACGTAGGCACGTTGCCAAGCTGTTGATATAGCGTAATCATATCGTCCTCGGGAATCACGCCAATGGGCGGAATGTGCAGAAGCGAGCCTATCTCGGCAGCCCCCAGCATCTCTCCTCGCACCACCATATCCGCGCGTACGCGATTGACAACAAGCGAGATATCTGACAGCCTATATCCGCTAAGCAAGCCTATCACCTTATCCGCGTCGCGTATTGCGGAAGCGGACGGAGTTGTGACGATAATCGCCTCGTCCGCAGATGACACCGCCCTATGAAAGCCGTGTTCTATCCCTGCAGGGCAGTCTATAATGACAAAATCAAACTCCGCGAAGTTTTCCACTACGCTGCGAAACGCCTGCGCTGTAAGCGCAATGCTATCCTTAGACGACGGCAAAATGCGCATAGGGCTTTGCGTATCTGCAACAAGTGCCTGAAATGCTCTGCACTTGCCTGCAAGCACGTCGCTCATATCATAGACGACTCGCCGCTCTATCGCGGTCACTACGTCGAGGTTATTAAGCCCGACGTCGCCGTCCACAAGCACCACCTTAAAGCCCTTGAGCGCAAGCTTTCTTCCAAGCGTAGCTGTGACTGTGGTTTTTCCAACGCCGCCTTTTCCAGAAGTTACAACTATTCTTCTCATAAGAAATATAATAAAAAACAGCCACACGCGTATTATGGCTGTTTTGATAGTTTTTGAAATTTTAAGCGTTGATTTTGTCTAACTTTTTATTCGCGCCATTATTATAAGTTGTTCCTAAAGCCGTTTGCCGTTACACAAATTATCTAAGCTTTATGCCAAGCATATTGCCAAGCAGCTCCTTGTTGTCAAAGAACTGTGCACCGCCGATTGCGACAGCGTTTTCGTTATCGCGCAAAAGAATGACGTCAAGGTCAAGATTGCATTCAATGTACTCCTTAAGTCCAGGGATATGCACGGAGCCGCCTGTGAGGAACATGCCCTTGCGCTTCACCTCGGCAACGAGTTCGGGCGGAGCTTGATTGAGTACGGACATTATCACCTCAAGGATATCATCCATGAGCGGAAGCGTAGCCCTTTGCATTTCAACAGCGGACACGTCCACACTGCGTGGGCTTCCGTCCTTGCCGCTTCCCATAACGGAATATACACTGGAATCGTCGGCGTAGAAGGACAGCGCGGACTGCTTCAGATTTTCAACCGTAAACTCGCCCACCTTCACGCCGTACAGCGAGAATATTCTGTCTATAATTGCATTGTTGAATGCATCGCCTGCAATATTGACTGAGCAGCCTGCGGCAATTCCGCGATTGGTGACTGCGGCAATCTCCGTCTTTCCGCCGCCGATATCCACAATCAAGCCGCCTATGCTACCCGTGTACGCCAACAGCGACAGAGGTGCTTCAACAAGCGTGACGTCCTTAATACCAGCCTTAAGACAGCACTTCTCCACCGCGCGTCTGTCAGAACCCGACGACGACGAGCATATGGACACCATAGCCTTTATGTTTGGCGGAATTATGCTTGACGGTATAATTTTCTTGAGGAAATATTTGAGCATCATTGCGGCGGTTTCCTCATCGACAACTACGCCCTCCTTAATAGGAGTCATTACTCTTGCGCCGCCAAGAGAATCCGCCATAATACTTTGCGCACGGTAGCCAGCCTCGCGCAATTCCGTCTTATGGTTTGACATAGTTGCAATGACGATAGCAGGCTCGCAAAGCACAAGCCCTATCCCCTTTTGGTATATCGTAATATACTTGCTTCCCAAATCAATAGAAAGTTCAATAACTGCCATTTGTAACTCCAATCCTCGCAAGCGTACTTGCAAGCTTTTCTTTGGGCAGACCAACTATATTGGTATAGCTGCCCCTGTATTTCTCAACGACGCGTCCGTCCTGAATTCCGTACGCGCCTGCTTTATCAAGTGGATTTGCGTCCGCAACGTAGCGGACAATCTCGTCTTTTCGTAGTGCCTTGAGCTTTACCCTCGAGCGCACGGAGAAGATGACCTTCTCATCTCCACACTTTACGCATACGCCCGTGTACACCGTATGCCATCTTCCGCACAGCTCGCCGAGCATACGCACGGCGTTCTCGCTGGTATGCGGCTTTCCGTATACCCTGCCATGAAGCACGACCACCGTATCTGCGCCTATAACCGTCGCACCGTCTGCGACTACCGCATCCGCCTTTGCAGCTGCAAGTCGCTTTGTAAGCATTCTCGGGTTTGCCGCGCTTATACGGCTCTCGTCTATATCGGAGGGCAGAATTTCAAACTCAACGCCCATATCCGTGAGTATTTCTCGCCTGCGCGGTGAAGCGGAAGCAAGCACCACGCGCTTTGAAAATCTTTTCATATCAGTCATTGCTACGCTAAGGCGCTATCAGAGAATTTCCAAATTCTTGCCGAACGTCGCCTTGAAATCTGCCGATACGCTGAGCGCGTCCTTGATTTCAAGCGAGCAATCGCCGCCGCTTTCCGACTCCGTCTTTACGATAACGCTGTCGCCGAGTACGTCGCAGTTTACACCCGACACGACTCTGCTCTGACTTCTGTCAAAGCTCTCGGCAATACGAAGTATAACGCTCAGCTTTCTGAGTGCGTCCAAATCGTCCGCAGTAATCATATCCTTATATTTGAGCAGGTCCTCTTTTGAGAATTCCATATTCCTATGACCCACCGCAACGAATGAGGCAAGCACTATATCCTTGTGCGGAACGCCGTACAGATTGCTGTTGAGAATGATGTACTGCGAATGAAGCTGGTGATTGTAGAACTTGATGCGCATGCCGCTGTCGTGCAAAAGCGCGGCAATCTTGAGCACTCTGACATAGGAGCGCGGCATCTTGTGCAACACCTTGAGCTGTTTGAAAAGCTGAATGGATATGTTGTACACATGCTCCGCATGACCGATGTTGATGTCAAAGTATTTCATCTGCGTATACAGAGAATGTCCAAGCACGTCGCTGAGCGGTCTTTCACCGATAGTAGGCACGGCGTAGCGGAACATTGCGCCCTCGCGCAAGCCGCATCCGCTTATCGTAATCTTTTCAAAGTCGAATTTCTTAAGCACTGCGCTCATAACTGCAAGCGCGCTCGGGAATATATCCGCTCTGCCGCTTGATATGCCCTTAATCTTCATGGTGCTATCAAGGTCAAGCTTGCTTATCGTTTTGTAGATATGTCTGAAGGTGTCCGTCGTAAGCTCATAGTTGTGAGTCATATTGAGAGGATACTTGGTGATAAGACGGCTTATTCTGCCGAGGTTTCTGAAGCTGCCGCCAACGCCTACGAAATGCGTATCCGGTTCAACCGTGTCAAGCCACTCCACCTTTTCAAGCTGACCGCTTATAAAATCTTCTATCTTCTGCGCACGCTCCTGCGGATTTGCGACGTCCGCCTTGAACAAGTCCGTAAGCGTAACCGCTCCGAACGGAAGCGTTTCAAAATGTATAAGGTTGCGGCGGTTGTAGTATATGAGGTTTGTAGAGCCGCCGCCCATTTCCATAATCAAGCCCTTTGGGATATCCATAGAGTTTATTACGCCCTGATAGACGAGCATAGCCTGCTCCTCTACGCTGAGAACCTTAATCTTTATGCCGCACGTCATAGCGACTTCGTCAAGGAAGCTCTTCTGATTTTTTGCACGGCGCACCGCCGCGGTGGCGTAGGCAAAAATCTTGTCAACCTTGTTCGCGTCGCAGAGCTTTCTGAACATAGTAAGCGTCTTTATCGTCTGCGCGATACGTTGAGGCTTGATGAAGCCGTCCCAGTCAAGGTCCTGACCAAGACGAACGGTTTCCTTCAATTCATCAAAAACCACAAAGTATCCGCCGTCCAACACGTTGACCAAAACCAATCTTGCCGAATTTGAGCCTAAATCTATAATAGCAATCTTTTCCACTGTCCGCTCTCCTTTTACGCCGACTTTCAAACCAAACGTACGTTACAATCAAACCGAGATACCTCCGTCAAAACGCCGAAAAGGAAGNTTTCCTTCCTTTTGCAGTGTAAAACGAATTTCTCCGCAGCTTTATACNTAAATTATACATTACATCTAAAAGAATGTAAATACCCCTTTTTTACATTTTTAATCTTTATTTATTACAATTTTCACCCNTATTGTAANTTGCACNCNNATTTCCATCAACCATTGCNAGTATTATCCGTCATCGCCAGTTTCCGTTTGTCATTGCGATTTTCCTTNTTCGTCATTGCGAGNAGCGNAGCGACGAAGCAATCCAGACCATCAGCATNCTTTTGCACCGCCCTTAGCCTTAAAATTTCCAATACACTTGAAAAGCAGCGACGTAAGCGCAATAAGGCACAAGAATCCGCCAAACAGNTTTTTGAGCAGCTCTCCGCCGATATNCGTTGCAAATATAGATGAAGCNGCGCAGGCAACGATTGCNGGAATCAACAGATATACGAGATTGTCCGTCTTGACAAATCCGTTTTTTACGTGCAGNAAAAGCGCTGCCGTGCCAGACGGCAAAAACGCGATAAGATTTGCATACTGCGCGGTGAGCTGCCCCACTCCCAAAAGCAGCACGAGTATAGGCAANGTCAGCGTACCGCCGCCCATTCCCATGCCNGCAAGTATGCCGCCGAGAATTCCTGCCAAAATAAAAAATACAAACTTCATAACTCTCCTTTATNCACACCAAACANNACNNGNNNTTNTTTCAAAACAGTGCGTTAGATATNCGGTTTTAGCNAAAAATCATCTTCAGCCCCGCAAAAAGCATAAGCCCGTAAAACAGGAATGACAGCACCTCGTTNGACAGCTTTTTAAGAAGNAGCGCACCCGCNATTCCGCCAACAAAAACTCCTATGACNGTNGGCGCAACAACTCCCCACTCAAAGCTNCTGCGCAGNGAGTACACAACGGTGCTGACTATGCAAAGNGGNAGTATTACGGCAATGGCGGTTGCGTGNGAACGCCTGTCGTCAAGCCCACCTATAAAGGTCAGCGCAGGGACTGCAAGCATTCCGCCGCCAGCTCCGAATATGCCGTTCACCAAGCCTATAAATATCCCTGCGAANGCGAGAAAAAGCCTTCGCTTTTTAAGACTCTTTGCCGTTGGGCGGTTATATTTGTAGGTATTGTCAATAATCTCTCTGTCAAAAAATACAGTNNGTTCCATATCGTGCTNCCTTATGTACNCCAAAAATCCCTGCTATCCACGATATNTTGGGCGATTTGAAGGAAATTATGCTTAAAATTCTTTAATAGTTTTTTAATTTAATTGAAAGTATGAATTTCTATTGCAAATTTTTTGATTATGTATTAGAATAATTCACATATATTATGAGCGCGCATGCGCACGTACGTATATGAACAAAGGACGCAAGTCTAAAATAAATCACTTTAAGGTTTGGTATGAACAAGAAGAAACTTACTGTACTGGCTCTACTGATGATTGTGATTCTCACACTCACCTCATGCGTTTTGGTCGCGTGTAACCCTGCATCNTCTGATGACGGCAACGACACCGCGACTATCAAGGAAACGCCCGATTTGCTCATCAAAAACGGCGATTTCAAGGTTATTGACACAAAGGCAACGACCTACCCTCGCAGCGTAACCAACTGGACGGGCGCGAAGCAATATTCTTCAAGCGACTTCAGAGATGACGTCACCGCGGGTGTTATAAGCCTTGAAGAAGCGTACTACGCCGCAAACAAGTCCACTTGGGGCGATGACGACGGCAAGATACGCGAGCTGTTGCTTGCTGGCAACAGATACGGCGCGGATGACAAGATTAAAAACGCGCTCATGATTTATATGCCAAAGGAAGGCAAGAACGCGGACGAGAAAGCCATNAACGGTCCTACCGCATACGGCTACACTTCGACGAGCTTCTCGCTTGAAAAGAGCTCCTACTATAANCTCACCGTTGACGTGCTCACCTACAACATTGAGGGCAAGAACGACGGCGACACCCCAGGCGCGCGTATTTACGTCAGCTCCAACACCTATGCGGAGTTTGCTGGCATAAACACAAACGGCAAGTGGGANACCTACGAGGTTTACATCGAAACCTCTCCGTCGGCNTCCACNAGCCTTACGCTTATGCTCGGACTTGGCAAGTATCAGTCTTATCACAAGACGGGTCTTACGACGGGNTATGCTTTCTTCGACAACGTGGAGCTCACAAAGATTGAAGACGACAAGTCCACGACAAACAAGATTGAGGGCTTGGAGCAATANAATGCNGCTTACAAGGCACAGCTTGAGAGCAATGCAGTGCTTGACGGCAAGCANGTCACAACCGCAAGNCTCAAGGTTCCAAACGGCAACTTTGACTTCGGCTCAACGTCACTCTCCACTTCTGGNGCACCGAGCTCATGGTCACTCGTGACAGGCAACAGCGGCAAGGATGACCCAGCACCTACGTCTTTGGGCTACAACGGCATCGTTGACCTCGCAACTCTTGAAGCAAAGCACGCCGAACTTGCAAAGGAAATAACCCTTGCAAGCCCTGGCACAACTACGGACAATCAAGTAAAGACTACTTACAACCCTGCTGACGACCTTAAGGAAATTGCAGGCAATATCGCGACCGCTCCAAACAGAATCGGAAGCAACGCCTTCCTGCTCTCAAGCCAGTATATGACTGCGCAGGGCATCAAGTCGTCAAGGACTATCACCATTGAGAAAAACAAGACCTATGCTCTTTCCGTAAAGCTCTACACGGTGGCAATACACGGCGCGGGCGTATCTCTCATTCTCTCGGGCAGCGACGGCAAGGATATCGTGATAAAGGGCATCGCGTCCAACAAGACGTCCGACGTCCTTCTCGGCACGGCTACAATCGACGTCAACAACAAGAGCTATCATAACGGCAACAACCCAGGACTTACATCTGACGGTTGGCAGACCTACACGTTCTTCATTCAGGGCAACCAGTTCAAGGACTACAGCTACAACATGACGATTTGGCTTGGCACGGAAGGTACGAACAGCAACACCTCCGTCAAGTACACGTCCTACGGCTCGGGTTCTTCTTCAAGTGAAACCACAACCTACAAGGCAAACGGCACGTTCTCTAACGGCTTCGTGTTCATCGACGACCTTCTGCTTGAGGAATGGAAAGCTCTTCCTTCTGAAAGCGACACCGTTCGCAACTGCGACAAGAATCAGACTCTCGACTGCTCTACTCAGAACGGCGCAAACTATCGCGGCATCATCGTAGACCTCACCTCGACAAACATTCTCGGCGAGGGCGACGATTATATCCTCAACAAGAGAGCTGAAAACTCCTCTCTCGAGGGCGTAGCAACCGTCGGCGCAGGCGCACCGTTTGGTTGGAACAGCCAATTTGACATGGCCAACAAGGAAAACCCCGTTGTTACGGATATCGTAAGCCAGGGCGTTGTCAACATCGAAGAGGAAAAGGTATTCAACGGAAACGGCGCATACCCGAGTCTCCCCTACGACTTAGTGTCAAAGACGGCGTATGAAATAAGCGCAACCGACTACACTCGCTACGAGGTAGAAACGGGCAACATCACAATTGCGGCAAACAAGTTCTACCGTCTCTCTCTGTGGGTAAAGACAATTGACGTAAGCTCCGCAAGCGGCGCATACATCTCGCTCATCAACAAGGATGACGAGGACGGCGAGCTTACAAGCTTCACAAAGGTCAACACCGACGAGTACGACGAGTATTACAACGATTGGTGCGAAATTACAATCGTAATTCGCGGCACGGAGAACAAGGACACCAACGTAGCTTTGCGCTTCGCACTCGGCTCTGGCAACAGATGGTCAAGCACGCTCGCAAAGGGTTCTATGTACGTGTCAAACCTCAGCCTTACGGATATCACGTATGCAAACTTCAACGACACGACCACGGGCACGTACGTCAAGAGCGTCAACCTCACGGAGTCTTTGAACTACACCTTCGGCAATGGCGAATTTGACAACTACGACCACGACGATGAAAACCTCGAGGGCGGCGTTGCTCTTGGCGAACAGCAGTTTGCAGCAACTCCCGAGGAGTGGGCAATAAGCGACAGCACGCAGCCAATCAACGGCAAAGAGGATGAGGAGACAAAGGAAGTCACTTCCCTCTTCGCAGGTGTTATCGCACTCAATCCGACCAGCGAGGATAAGCTCAACTTCACGGCAAGCAATCAGGCACTCGCAGTCGTAGGCGAACAAAATCACAACGTGTTTGACGACTTCTACAACTACGACTCCTCTCTCTCGCAGGAATACCTTGACCGCCTCGCAGGACCAAACCTCCTTGCAATAGGCAGTCAGGACGACAAGAAGTATGCAATCGGCTTCACTTCTTCAAACGTATCACTCTCCTCCAACTCCTACTATAGCCTCAGCGTTTACGCAAAGACCTGCAAGGCTACGACGGCAAGCATCTTCCTCACTGGCGAGTCAAGCGCAACCTCTGCGGCAGACGGCAGCAACTACTTCGTGATTAAGAACGAAACGAATACAAACGGCGAGTGGACAAAGTACACCTTCTATATCGAGGTTGGCAACACGAGCGTATCCCTCAAGCTCAATCTCTGGCTTGGTCTTGACGCTGACTATGCTGACGTTGACGGCGACACCGATGAGGCAAAACTTGAAAACGCAAAGTCCTCNGGTATGGTATTCTTTGACCACATCGTTCAGGAGAACATCTCCGAAGAGGATTACGAGGCTGCAACCGCAGGTGCAACNGACATCAAGCTNTCNTTCCTCACCGACAGCTTTGACGCACTCTCCACTTCCGTTGAGTCAAGAAGCGAGCTTTCTAAGTCCGACGACTGGTCGGGTGCAACTGATACGAGCCAATCAAGCTCCAACACCAAGGGCGGCATCATCTACGCTGACCAGAACTTCCTTGAAACTGTAACCGAGGACGGCGTTGAGTACGTCAAGATACTCGGCAAGGANTACAGNCTCGACGATATCGAAATCACCACGGAGGAGCTCAATGAGGCAAANGCTTCTGAAGANTACGCAGGCAAGTCCGACGACGAAATAACCTNTGACCTCAAGGACAAGAAGCTCCTTGAGCTGAAGAAGAACAACTGGATGCCTGTTGAAAAGCTGGCTGCTCACAGCGGCAACAGAATGCTCATCATCAACAACGTAGAGAACAGCGCGTATATCTACACAAGCAAGTCCAACTCATTCTCTGAGAACAGCTACTATAAGGTAAGCGTTTGGGTGCGCACCTACGCCATCAGCGGCGAGGATGAAAACGACAAGACGGTCGGCGCAAACGTCGAGCTGTACCTCGGCTCNGCAAACGAAGCNGACAACGCGTTCATCTTCACGGGCATCAGAGCGGACGAATGGACAAAGTATGAGTTCTACGTCAAGACNAATGACGACAGCGTATCCTCTATCACCGTCAAGCTGTCACTCGGCAAGTACGNCACGGAAGAGATTGACGGCAAGAGCGTGACTATCGGTCTTACAAAGGGCTTCGCTATGTTCGACGACGTGGCGATTGAAAAAGTCACCATTGATGAATTCGAAAAGGCTAAGGCGGAGGACGANGACAACGATTTNCTGCTCACCCGCGAGCTTCANTCAAANACTCCTGGTACANCGGATGACNNNGAGGAAAACAACGNAGAACAGACTGGCAGCAGCTTCAACCTCGACTATCTGTGGTGGATGATTCCGACAATCATAATCGGTCTTGTGATAATCGTTGTCGTAGTCGTACTGGTGATTCGCAAGATTAAGCCTGTTGCTAAGAGAGCGGCAAAGAAGGTCAGCTCACCNATGAGCAGCGAAATGCTTGATACAAAGCGTAACAAGTATGACGANGGTAAGGAATAAGATTTACCCAACAAACAAAACTGGTGGCACTGCAAATGCAGTGCCATTATTTTATGTAAGCAACAATTTCATACGCCCTACTCTACAGATTTCTGAAAGTCTAAATACAAACAAAGCGACATATGCTTAATCAATGAACGCAACCGCAAAATCATTTTCAATTGTGACAGGCTTTTCGGTGCTCACAAGAGTGCTGTCCTTTGTCTTTAAAATATGGATGTCACGCGCNCTCGGCGCGGANATAGTCGGNCTGTATCAGATTGCGATGAGCGTAATGCTTATGCTCTTCACNATAACCTCGGGCGCACCCACCGTNCTTTCGCGTAAGGTTGCGGAAGCAACCTCTGTAGGCGGTACAAAACGGCAAAACTCNCTCGTNACCGCTTCTCTCATAATGGGACTCGGCTTGTCAGCGGTGCTATGCGCGCTCATGTTCGGTTTGCACTCAAAGCTCGGCTTTTTGTTTTCGGACGAAAGGTGTCTGCCAATATTCCTTATCATGCTCCCTACCCTCATCACCTCAACGCTGTACGCCTCATTCAGAAGCTGGTTTTGGGGAAGAAAAAACTTCCTTGCATTCTCATCTACGGAGCTGCTTGACGAGGTTGTAAAAATTATTCTTTCCGTCGTATTTGCAGGCGGACTCGTAGCGTTTATAGACGGAGCGCAAGGCATAGCGCTTGCAATGACGATATCTGACGCACTCTGCGTACTCGTGCTTGCCATACTGTTCTTTATATCGGGCGGACGGCTCACCAAGCCGCGCGGCTTCAAGGAGCTTATCTCGCGCACCGTGCCGCTTTCTGCAACGCGCATATTCACATCGCTTGCCACTTCGCTGACCGCAATCGTCATTCCGCAAATGCTCGTAAAAAACGGCATGTCCGTATCCGCCGCCACCGCAGAGTACGGCAGAGTCGCAGGAATGGCGCTTCCGCTGATTATGGCGCCCGTGATGTTTGTAAGCTCACTTTCAGTGGTGCTTATCCCCGACGTAGCCGAGCTTCGCTCAAGCGGCAATATAGAGGCCGTACGAAAAAAGCTATCCAGCGCAATGACGTTTGCCCTGCTCATAGCCGCCGTATTCTTTGTGCTGTATCTGCCGCTCGGCGCGCACATAGGCAAGCTGTTTTTTGGTGACGAACACGCAGGTACGCTCGTATCCAACTGTGCCGTCATGCTCTTCCCCATATCGCTTGCGCAGGTGACAACTCCAATGCTCAACTCGCTTGGCAAGGAGCGCGCCACGTTCGTCATATCCCTGCTCGGCTCGCTTATCACGCTGCCCTGCATATTCTTCCTGCCTGCTGTCACAGGCGTATACGCTATGGCAATTGCCTCAACGCTCTGCTTTACCCTCATCTGCATACTGAATATGATTGTCCTAAAAAAGGAAGTTGGCAAGTTTGTAGACCTCAAAAAATTTGCAAAGACCTTGAGCTTTTCCATTCCGCTTGCCGTCTTGGGACTCTTTGCGTCAAATCTCCTATCCCGCGTTACAAACGGCGTTGTGACGACGATAGTCATTGGCGTATTCCTTGTATTCTTCCTGTTTATATTCATCTCCGCGTTCGACATAGCGGATATAACGGCTTACGTGCGCCTGCTGCGCCCAACGTCGATTGCGCGTAAAAATGAAAAGCGGCACCGTAAAAGCCTTATAAAGCTAAAGCGCAAAAAAGCGGCATAGCAAACGCTTGGCAGCAAAAGCATGCATTATATTTATTTCCACACCGCTCATAGCTTTTACGCTCACACGCAGGCATACACACAAAAATATCAAATTCCGCATAAAAACGGACGGTAAAAACAAAATAGCTGTATGCTTAATTTGTTTATACGCTGTCTGATTCTATACTTTTTCCTGTTGCTTGCCATGCGACTTATGGGCAAGCGACAGCTTGGCGAGCTTCAACCATTCGAGCTTGCCATAACCTTGGTTGCAAGCGACCTTGTGTGCATACCTATGGCGGACTCCACGATTCCGCTTATATACGGAATCATCCCAGTGTTCTCGCTATTCCTCGTGCATATCATCATCACCAAGCTCGCGACAAAGAGCATACGCTTCCGCAAGTTCCTAAACGGCAAGCCCGTAATAATCATCGAAAAGGGAAACATACTCCCCGACGTACTCAAAGAGCTGAACATGAATATCGACGACATCATGGAAGCGCTGCGCGGCACGGGCTACTTCAATCCGTCCGAGGTTGAGTACGCCATACTTGAAACCAACGGCAGTTTGACCGTAATGCCGAAGTCGCAAAACAAGCCCGTATCCCCTGAGGATTTAGGCTTACAGCTTCCCGCCGCCACAATCCCCGTATCAGTCATAATGGAGGGCGAGTTTATCGGCGAGAACCTCGCGCAGCTTGACGGCACGATAAAGGAGCGCGTACTCACCCTTCTCGACAGCCTGAGCGTAAAGCAGCAGGACGTGCTTGTGCTTCTTGTATCGGGCGAGGACGTATTCCTGCAACCGTACAAGGGCGACTTCATAACCGCACAGCTAAGCAGCGACGATGAGGCGTATATGTCTATATCCGTCCACGATGAAAGCAGCGACGATAAAAACGGCGATGACAATAACGGCAATGGCGAGGTGGAGCAATGAAAAAGGTCATACTTGCCGTAGTCATACTTGCCGTCATAATAACTGCAGGCGTACTTGAAAACGTGTATATAGACAAGGTTTTCAACACGCTTGACGATAGACTCGCCGAGCTTGAGAGCAGCGTCATCGAGCAGGATGACAGCGCGCTTACAAAAATCGACGACCTCATAAACTGGTGGGAGAGCGTGAGAAAGTACGCGGAGCTGTTTGTCTACTCTCCCGACATTCGCGCATTCGCCGTCGCGCTTGGCGAAACAAAGGGCTCGCTTGAGTGCGGAGACTTCGACAACGCGCTATCCAAGATACGCTCGCTTCAAATTATGTCACAAAACATACACGATATCCTCGACTTCAATCTGTCAGACATCATATAAAGCACTACGCCAAGTATAGCAATAAAACCACTTAATAGATTGAATATAGAGAATGCGCAATCTTAATATCCAAATACAAATATGCGCGACAGGGAAAACGAGTATTCTCAAATTCGCCGTTGCGCATATTGTATGTTTAATTCTAATTTCAGTTTATGCACATATCTGCATTTTTTATTTCTAATTTCATTTGGTGTACATATTGACATATGCGCACTTGTTCATATAACACATCTCCGCTTACATTATACCAGTAGAGTTCTCAATGTATGAAAAGCGGACATGCGAGGCTCAAATTTCGTCCTTTATATTGTAAATATCTCCTGCGCCTATAAACAGTACAACGTCATGTTTATGCGCATACTTGCGCACATATTCCAAGGCTTCGTTTGAGTTTGCCGCAACGTAAATATCCAACTTGCCATATCTATCCTTGATTGCGGCGGCAAGCACGTCATGCTCGCAGGACGCGTCAAATTTTTCACGCGCGGCATAAGTCGGCATAAGCACAAGTGCGCCGTCATCATAGCCAAGCACGTCAACAAAGTCATCAAAATACGCCTTTGTGCGCGTATACGTGTGCGGCTGAAAAACCTTCAACACCTTGCCGTAGCCACGCGCTCTTTCAAGCACACATCTGATTTCCGTCGGATGATGCGCAAAGTCAAAGTAGACAGGTTTTCCGTCAATATCACTTGCTCGCTCAAATCTGCGCTTAACGCCGCCGAATGTTTTGAGCGCTCGCGCCGCGCAAATGGGATTTACTCCCAGCACCTCGGCAGTCACAATTGCAAACACTGCATTTTTATAGTTGTAGTCGCACGCCTCGTCAAGCTGTATTCCAAGCAGATATTTTCCGTCATAAAACAGCCTGCAAATCCCGTCCTCAAGTTTTGCCACGTATGTGCGCGTACTTTCGCCGCGACTCACCAAGACCGCAAAATCGCAATCACTATTTGCCCCATAAACAGGGACGTTTATGGGGACCCCAGTATTCACCCCACAAACAGGGACGTTTGTCGTCGCTCTATCTATTGCGAATATTTTGACCTCCGCGCCTAAAAGATACTCGTCAAACGCCTCGCGAACGCTGTCATAATTTTCGTAGCTGTCAGGATGGTCGCACTCCACGTTTGTGACAACCGCGACGGTCGGCTTTAGCGACAGAAAATTGTGCTTATACTCACACGCCTCGGTGATAAACACGTCACCCATCTCGCCACTGCTATTATTGACATAATTTCCGTAGTCTACACTCTCGCCGCCAATCATTGACACAAAATTCTTGCCGCACAGCGCAAGTATATGCGTAAGCATTGCGGTCGTAGTAGTCTTTCCGTGCGTACCAGCAATTCCTACAATTTGCGAATAGTCCTTTGACACCTCGCGCAAAAACTGCTGCCTCTCAAGAGCTTTGATATTATGTTCGCGCGCGTAAACAAGCTCCGCGTTATCCTGCTTTATCGCGGAAGAATAGACAACCATATCCGCGCCCTTCACCTGCGAAGCGTCCTCGCCCTCGTATATTTTTACTCCGCGCTCCATAAGCCTTGCGCATAGATTATTGAGCTTTGCGTCACTTCCGCTCACCTCTGCGCCGCTATCCATCGCGAGCTTGCAAAGTGCGTTCACACCAACTCCGCCAATTCCGATAAAACGTATTTTTTTATCCTTCAAATTTGTCATACGCCACTATATGAGTGGAGAAATAAATTTGACAGCGTACGCATTGCTTAAGTTTTTATAAACACCATTTAAATTGTAAAATTGTTTTGCGGATATTTGAAAAATTTGGGCTTGAAATGGACACAATAGTATGGTAATCTTTATTTATAATAAGTGGAGGGAAAACCCTTATGATAACAATCACAGACGTAAAAATCCGCATGGTGAATGCAGAAAACAGCAAACTTCGCGCAGTAGCGTCGATAATCATTGACGACTGTCTTGCTTTGCACGACATCAAAATTATCGAAGGCAACGATGGCGAGTTTATCGCAATGCCGTCCAGAAAGACTCCCAGCGGCGAGTTTAAGGATATTGCTCATCCCATAAACTCTGAAACTCGCGAGCTTATGCGCAGCGCAATTCTTGAAGCATACAAACGTAGCTTGGAAGAAAACGCTTAAACGCTAATCTGCACCACATCTCCATATACGGTTTACGGCAAATCACGTTGAGAAATTGACCGATGATTGATTTTTTTATTGCAAAATAACATTAAAAGCGCTTGCTAATCTATCCTATGATTGGCAAGCGTTTTTGCTCTCAATCGAAAATAATAGACGTGCAAACATGCACATATTCGCATATATGGCAATTCTTTGCCATATGAACGTTATGACATATTTATACTCGCGAATATGAAAGGTAATGTATAAAATGGCACACTTCGTGTGATTATTTTTGCTACCGTTTCGTCATTGCGAGGAGCGAAGCAACGAAGCAATCCAGACCATTCAACCTTTACGAATTGGTTTCCAAATTGCTTCATCGCCCTGCTCCTATCAATACTATCATTAAAAACAATGCGCTAGTATTGCTAGCAAATCAAGTATTTTGCTAGTAATAGTGGCATAATAATATAAAAAAATTTATGAGGTCATATTATGGTGAATAGCACGCAAATTAAAGAACAGCTCATTGAAGCTATAAAGCGTAGTAAATTATCACATGTCGAGCTTGCAAGCAAATTAGGAGTAAGTCATCAGGCAATCTCACAGTATTTATATCAAGGTTGCATGCCGTCGCTTGAAACGTTTGCAAATCTGTGCTTGATTCTTGATTTGGATGCAAATGAAATTTTATGTTTAACCAACAAAAAAAGCACTAATTAAGTGCTTTTTTTGCGTTGCGAGGCAATTTATTGCCTTTAGTGATAGTTATTCCGTACTTTATCTATTTTCCGTACTGCTCTTCCAGCTTCTTTACGTCGATTTTGCTTATACGTGTGCGCGGAAATTCAGCTACGCACTCCACCGCGCTTGGAGTATTCCAATGCGACATACGGCGAGATATGTGTGCGACGACTTCCTTTTTCTGAGCTTCCGTCACACTCCCCTCTATAAGCAGCTTGATAAACGGCTTTCCTGTTACCCTATACTCTATTGCGACGCACTCCGAAACAAACGGAAGCTCTCTTGCCACGCGCTCAATCTCGTAAGGGAACACGTTCATTCCCGAAATCTTGATAAGCCTTTTGCGCCGTCCCATAAAGTACAGCCTGCCCTCGCTATCCTTCCTGCACAGGTCGCCGGTACGCACAAACTTCTTGCCGTCAAGCCATACGAACGCCTTGTCGCTTTCCTCTTGATTGCTGTCAAGATAGCCGCTCATAATCTGGTCGCCACTTATAATAAGCTCGCCTATCTCGCCAACAGGAAGCTCGCACATATTTTCATCCACGATACGCGCGTCAACTCCGTTTATAGGATTGCCGACCGAACCCGAAACAAAATCTCCCCTATGCGTGAGTACGCAGACGGAAGCGGTTTCCGTAAGTCCGTAGCCGGGGGAGAGCTTGCCGTCACCGCCGCACTCCTTCATACGCGCATCGAAGCTATGCACAAGCTCGTCGCTCACGCTGTCGCCGCCAACGTAAACGTCTTGCAGACTTTTGATATTATTTCCCGAAAACTTGGGATATGCGAGCAGTTTCGACACCATTCTCGGCACTGCAATAACGGTTGTAACCTTGTATCTTGCAATAGTTTTCGTCACCGCTTTGACCTTAAATTGNGGNACGAGAATCGCCGCCATATTAGATGACATAGCCGCATGAACGCCTACGCACAATCCAAANGCATGAAACATAGGAAGTGCCGCGAGCATGCGGTTGTTTTCATTGAACTTGTCGTCAAGATAGCAAAGAAGATTTCCAGCCATAGCGTTTGCGGTGCGAGCGGAAAGCTTTATTGTCTTAGGCTCGCCAAACGTGCCGCCCGAGTGCATATAAAANGCNNTTTCACTGCCGTCGCTATCGTTTNGCACAAACTCCTTTGCGNGGGGCAAGCCGATATAACCNTACACAAGATAGGGNCAAATTATNCGCTTTGCGCCGCCGCACTTAGGCGAAAACTTGCGGCTGTTTATATCCGATAAAAACACAACCTTAGGCNTTTGCTTTTTTACTGCCGCGTCAAACTCGTCCACNGACAAAAGCGGATGTATCATTGATGCGATTGCGCCAATACGCGACAGTGCGTACGTTACGACAACGCTTTGAAGTATATTGGGAAGCGTATGCATTACGATGTCGCCCTTTCTCACGCCAAGCGCATAAAGCCCTGCCGCAACTCTGTCCACTTCCTTGAAAAAGCGNGGGAAGTTCATTTTGCGGCGAGCATGCGCGACTGCAAGCGTATCACCCTTTTTGTGATACGTGCGCATGAACTCATATAGCGACTTATTTATATCAAAATACATAACGTATATATTATAATTTACAAATTTCGCACCGTCAACACACTGAGTCAATATCAAAACATTAAAAAATAATTTTTCAAAAATTTTTGCGCAGCTGTATAAAACGCAATTCCTCCGTCAATAATCATGTCATCTTGGAGGTACAATATGAGCAAATTTTCAGTTGCAGCAAAACGCTTCGGCGGATTTATGAAACGCAACGCATTCTATTTTCTTATCATTCTTTGCATAGCATCGGTTGCTACGGTTATCGCGCTTGCGGTGACGCACGATTCAACGGCAACGCCTGACAGCGGCTTGAATAGCGGCGATGATGGCAATCAGACAGTCATCAATCCAGAGCCCGACGACAACAAGCCTACGCCCGACCAACCCGACAACCCCACTCCGCCAATCAAGAAGCTGACGTTTATAAGCCCCTGCAACGGCACGATTTCGCTCAGCTATGATGACACGAAGTTCGTATGGTACAACAGCAGCATGAACCAGTTTGAAACCCACTGCGCACTCGACTATACGTCAACAGACCTCAACGTCTACGCATCTGCGGACGGCGTGATTAAGGAAACGGGCTACTCTGAGCTTGAGGGCAACTACGTCGTCATTGAACACGAGGAAGGCTACACCACGAAGTATATGTCGCTTGAAGAAGCGTCTACGCTCGAAGTAGGCACGGCGGTACAGCAAGGTCAGCTTATCGGCAAGATGTCCACAACAAACGGCAAGGAGTCATTAAGCGGCGCACACCTGCACTTTGAGATGTACAAGAACGGCGAAGTTATCAATCCCCTCGACGTACTCGTTCTCGAGGAAAAGTGAGCAAATACTAAAAATTCACAGCAGATAAATATAATCTCCCCCTTAAAAAAAGACGACAATTGCTTGTCGTCTTTTTTTTACCTCTTCACTATTCACTCTTCACTATTCGCAAATGTTGTCCTACAAAAATGCAAAAGAAAAACGCCGTCCACATAAGACGACGTTATCATGATAGTGTCATTCACCGATGAGCGCAGGGATTATATCCTTAACCTTTGAAAAAACGTAATCGGGCTTTATCTTTGACTTGGGAAGCATTTCCTCCGTCGTTTCTCCCGACAGCACGAGAGTTGACACAAAGCCGCAGTTTTTGCCGAACGCTACGTCCGTATAAAGCCTGTCGCCAACCATCGCAATCTTCTTTGCAGGAAGATTGTACTTGCGCGCAAGTCTTTCACCTGCGGTCTTGTGCGGCTTGCCCATAATTACGTCGGGGGTTCTGCCAACGGTGAGGCGTATCATCTCGATAAACGAGCCCACGTCAGGCATCGGACACTCGGGCGCAGGACAGAAGAAGTCGGGATGAGTCGCGATATAAGGCACGCCCTTATTGAGATGCTTGCAGAACTCATACAGTCTGTCATATGAAAGCGACGTATCAAAGCCCAACACGCATACGTCGGGATAATCCTCGACAAGCTCTATTCCGTACAGCTCGAACTCCTTGCGAAGCCTGTCATTGCCAAGCAGGTATACGCGGCTTGAGCGATAGTTGTCCAAAATATATTCGCAAGTGACCTGTCCGCTCGTGTAAATCTCATCGGAATAAGTCCTAAGTCCAAGATGATTCAGACGCGCGATATAGTCGGTGTGCATACGCGAGCTGTTGTTTGTAAAAAAGCATATGCGCTTGCCCATTTTGCGAAGTTGGTTGATAGCCTCAAAAGAACCGTCAATCTCCTCGTCGCCGATATAAACGGTGCCGTCGAGGTCGAATACAAACAATTCCACGTCCTTAATGTTTTTCATTTCCTTCCTTAGTGCCGTACTTTCAAATATTTGCCGTAACGCCCGAGGCATACGCGAAGCCGAGCAGACTTTCAGACAGCGACCCTGCAAGCGTAAGCCCTGACAACAAATCCCTACACGTTATCTCGCTTTTCAGCCAATATCCCGCGTCGGGATACAGCCTGCGCCAGAACCTCTGTGCCGTGCGAAAGTCAATCGAACCGAGCTTGTCAAGCAAATCCGTACGGTATTCACTCAATATATAACTTATTCTAAAATATACGTTTACGTCAAAAAAGTCAACTCTTTTGCCCCGTTTGAGCTCATAACCCATATTGTCAATCATATCTGCGGCGACTTCCCTACACGCNGGCGGCATGACGTCAATGGACGGAGCGGCGAGATAGGCGGCGTAGAATGCGGCTATAAGCGCACCGCACAAAAACTTGTATTCTCCGATAAGCCTTGGACGCTTGCCGCTGCTAAGTGCAGAGGCGTAAATAATTTCCGACATAATCTGCGCGCTGTCGCATTGCCTATCAAGAGAAATCTCAAGCAGGCTGTAGGCAAGCTCGCAAACGTCAAGATTGGTGTTTGCCTGCACCGTACCAACAGTAGACGGCTTTGCAAGAACCTTGCTTGAAAAAAAGCCTTCAAACGCCGCAAGCGGCTGNGAGAGCAATATTCCATATCCAGCNGCAATGCACTCATTCGGGCATTTTTCAAGCACGTTTTTGTCAATAAACACCATTTTGGGCGCATTGTCGCACATTATCGTGTCAGTGGACGGAGCGGTTAAAAAGAGAGTCCACTCAACGTCAAGCGAGGTCGCCACCTCCTTTGCCGCCTGCGCAGCAGTCCCTGCGCCCACTGCAAATATGTGGCGCACGTACTCGGGAATGCCCGTACACTTCTCCGCTTCCCCATGCCGCATGGAGGACACCGCCTGTACGAAAACGCGATAGCCGCTCGTCTTAAGCTCGCGAATTATGTCATCGGCAACAGCCGTCACGTTCCTGTCATAAATAAGACAAAGCGCACCCTCTGCGAAGCGGTGATTGAAGCAGGATACGATTTGTCCTATCAAATCATTCCCGATAAAAACCTCCGCGCCGCCGAGAGTGCGCTTCTTTGCTCGCATATTATCCATATCCCACCAACCTTGCAAAATTTTGCATACGTTCAAAAAGAACGTTGCCATTTGAAGGTATCATCTTATTTGCAAGTTATGTTGGCTTGTTTTGCGGAAATTGCGAGTTTTGTGTCTTTTATCAAATTATTTTTTGACGTACGTCTTGCATTTTGTTGAGAACGCCGTATCCCTTACGTCAATCTGCTCGTTTGCGCAAAGACCGCTGTTGTTGAAGGCGCAGTCCGTAGCCGAGCACTGAACGAGGGATTCGAGGTCGTTTTCATATACGTCGTTGCCCGCTTCCACGTCTACGAAGTTTTGTGCGAGCGCACCGCCCTCACGCTTGATACGGCTGACGCACTTGGCGTGGTCGCTGATTGATATAACGCCTGCAAGGCATTTGTTTTTGAGATTATGCTCACAGTTTGAAGTGGCACAGTTGATTTGCTTCATACTTCCTCCATTGCGCATAGCGCACAGTGTTTTTTCTTTATTATGTCCAAAAGCTTTATTTTTACACGCCAATGACAATTTCAATTCTCAAGACTTTTTCATTGCGTAATACGCGGCTGTGTGTTAGAATATAAATGTTTTCAGGGCGCTCACCCTGCTTCAACTCATGCAATCTCATCATAAGGAGGCATATATGAAGGTAATTCTTCTCAAAGACGTAAAAGGTACAGGCAAAAAAGGCGACGTTGTTGAAGTCAACGACGGATACGCGCGCAACTTCCTTATAAAGAAAGGTATGGCGCAGGAAGGCACCGCACAAAACGTATTCGCTTTGGAGCAGCGCAAAAAGGCACTCAATGCAAAGATTGCGGCGGAACGTGCCGAAGCGCAGGCTATTGCCGAAAAGCTCAAGGACGTCACGGTAAAGGTTTCGGCAAAATGTGGCGAAAACGGCGGAAGAATGTTCGGCTCCGTTACAAGCGAAATGATTTCCGAAGCTATAAAGCAGCTCGGCTATGACGTAGACAAGAAAAAAATTGACACCAAGGAAAGCATACGCGAGTTCGGCACGTTTGAAATTGTGCTTCGCCTCTACCCCGAGGTTACGCAGACGATAAAGATTGAAGTCGTACGCGCAAACGCGTAATATCGCGAAAACTCGCAATATATGCACAATTGTGCAATTTTTATTCGCTTGATTAAAGCACAATAATTCAATGAGTTTTGCCACGCAACGTAGCAACGTACACGAGTACGCTCGCTACGTAAAAGCAAACTCATAAGAGGCAATATGGCGGAATATCTCACTGACCTTGGCATAAAGGACTACAAGATAATACAGGACACCGACGACTATGCGTTCTCGCAGGACTCGGTGTTTCTTGTAAATATGGCGAAGCTCGGCTCAAAGGACAGCGTTCTTGATTTGGGATGCGGAAGTGGCATACTCGCCATACTCGCGCTGATAAAGAAAAACGTAAAAAGCGCGGTCGGGGTTGAGATAAACCCAAAATTCTGCGATATGGCAAAGCGCAGTGCGGAGCTTAACGGACTGTCGCTCGAGGTGATAAACTGCGACGTGAAGGACGTACGCAAGCATATAAAAGCGGAGAGCTTTGACAAGGTTCTTTGCAATCCGCCATATTTCACACCCTCATCGCCTATTGCCGCGGTTGGTGGGACTGCGCGCACGGAAAGCGCCTCTACCCTTGAC
>JAAVHW010000058.1 GCA_014799525.1 Clostridiales bacterium
ATAAAAAATGGATTGCCGTCAACCTTGCTCTTGTACGGCTCGATTATTTTTACAAGCGGATTCTTGACCTTCCAGCCGCCACATACGATATCGTTTGTCGAGTAGTAAAGAGTCTGCGACGTGCCGCTTACAACTGTGGAGCGCGAAATTGAAAGTCTGTAGCACGGAATTCCGTTTTCCTTATACAACTCGTTGCTGTCAGAATATGCGACCTTTACGTTTTCAACAGAACCGCCGCTTGCGGTGAGTGAAGTGCTTGTCGCCTCACTTGCAGAAACGATAGGCACGTTGAAGCTGATGCTTACGCTGCTTGAGAACGTCGTCAGCGAGCGAAGCACTTGCTGCATCTGGTTGTTGTCAAACACAACCGTACCGCTTACTTTCACGCTTCCGCTGTCCTTTACCTCGCCAACCGTTCTGTCATAGGAGAAGCTGCCTCCCTCATAGCTTGCCTGCAAATCGAATTGCAATTTGCCGTCAACCGTCTGAGTCCTGAACGAGTACGCAGGCACCATAAAGCTTGTGCCGCTTACTATCTTATAGTAGCAGCCAGTTTCGTATTCCGTATTGCCAAATTTGAGTGAACCGTGAATAAGAATGCCTTCGTCCGCATTTGTAATCGTGCTGTTGCCAAACGGAACGTTGTTGCCTTGTGTGTAGGCGTCAAGCTTGACGACATACGTGCCTGTTGAGTTGTCACGGGTGTCGAGCACGTCATACACAAATTCCTCGTGGTTCTGCGGATACTGCAATCCGCCGACAATGCTTGCAAGCTGTCCTTGCGGCGTTGCGTTGTTGTTGCACGCAGTGAGCCCGATTCCAAGCACAAGCACCATTGATATTACAAGTATAGATAATATAATCTTTTTCATAATATAGCTATTATAACATAAAAATTGCGTATCGCAACCTTATAGGCGCGATTTATTTCAAAAAGGGCTTTTTAGTGGATAATTTGCATTATTCTACATTTTAGCGGGCAATTCGCAAATTTCCGCATTTTAGCGGGCAATTCGCAAATCCCCGCATTTTAGCGGGCAATTCGCAAATCCCCGCATTTTTCGACTTCTAATATGAACGGTTGCGAATATGAGAATGGATAAATTTGCAAGATTGCTAATTTGAGAATAGATGTTATGACTTATTGCGAATTTGAGAGCGGTTGTGCTATAATGACAACATAATAATTCTTGATGGAGAATGCAATTTATGAAAAGACAGCTTATCTCGGTTTTCGCGCTTTTGTTGATTGTATGCTGCGCCGTAGGTCTTGCAGCGTGCGACAACGGCAATAAGGATATCGACATTACGGGCATTTCGCTTGACAGGAGCGACGTCACGTTGACAGAGGGCGAGGCAATAACGCTTGAGGTCACCGTCACGCCGAGCAATGCAACAAATTATGATATGGATTGGGCGTCGTCAAATACGAGCGTGGCTACCGTTTCTGACGGATACGTCGTCGCAATAGCGGAGGGCACGGCAACGATAACCGTGACAACCTACAATGGCTTTGAGGCTTCATGCTTCGTTACGGTCTTAGCAGAAGAGGAAGAGCCGCCCGTGCAGTATACTGTGACGTTTAAGGCAAGAAAAGGCGAGTTTGAAAACGGCAGGGACGAGATAAAGATAGACGTTGACGAGTTTTCAAAGATTCCTACCGTAAAAGTGTCCAGAGGCGATGATTATGAATTCATCGGCTGGTTCAGAGATGAATACTGCACAAGACATTGGGATGTAGAAGAGGATGAAGTGAATGACGATATCACGCTGTACGCAGGTTGGAAGTATTTCAATCCATATCAGTCCGTGATAGGCGCGCTTGAAGATAGGGTAAAATCCGAGCGTAATGACAACGGCTTGCAGGTTGAAATTCTGCTCGTGTTTGTAAACGACGGCAAGCTTTGCTTTGTGGAAAAGGATAAGACGGGCGTGTTCTCATATGAAACTAACATAAGCGACTTTGACAAGGTTGCAGGCAATGCGCAGCTTATCGCAAAAATTCCGAATACAACGCTTACGCTTATCAAAAATTACAACGATACCTATACGTCTGATAACAATGCGTATATTGCAAACGAAATGGCGAATAAATATCTTAGAACATATTTTGACGACCCAAATTTGGATTATATAGCCCCAGTTGACGTCATTTTCAGTTGCGTATCGCAGTGGGAGGATGACGGAATCAACCATTATCCAAGCACGGTAGGACCAAATTACAGCTGTAAAGTGCGCGCTATCGTAGTTGACAAGAACGGTCGCGTTCACGATTGTAGCTTTATTGTCGTCACGGGCGTGAAAGTAACAAGCGACAATGCCGAGGACATTTTCAGTTCGGTTCTTGGAGGCCCGTTGCTTTCAGAAGAGTTTGACTTTGAACAGTCCGAGCTTGGCGATATTGCAAGCGATTTCTATGCCGAGCGCGTGAAAGAGTGGGAAGCGTAAGACTTTAAGCCATATAAAATAGCATAGAATTGCGCAAATAAATCAATAGTATAGTTGCAATTATACGGTCACAAAGGATAATAACATAAGCCGATGAGAATACAGTCCGTCGGCTTTTTATTTATAATCTATATAATAATCTATATAATTTTGAATAAATAAAAATAATATTTTTATTTATTTTGACTATGGGATTGAAACGGTACATGGAACTTGATATAATCGAAGCATGAAAATAATNACGTCCAATTCATCACGAGGCGCGTATCGNGGCGTACTCAAATATCTGAAGTCAAATATCGGNGACAGCAATATCGTCATTGCTCCCGATAGGTTCACCGCTTCCGTTGAGAGGGGACTCATATCCTCGCTGAACATAGAAAGCANGTTTGGCATAGAGGTTATGTCATTCACAAGGCTTGCGGACAGGCTNGTTGGCAAGGACATAAAAAAGTGTCTTACGCCAGAGGGCTCGGTTATGCTTATTGGCAAAGTCATAGCAGAAAACCGCGATAATCTGCAATATTACGGCAAAGTTGCGCTTGCNGACGGCTTTGCAAGCGAGCTTTATGCCGCGCTTACCGCCATACGAAACAGTGGCATAACTACGGANATGCTACGNGCNAATATTGACAGCATGTCGCCNTCGCTCAAGGCAAAGACNGCCGATATCGCNTTGATNTATGACGGATATCTTGATGCGTTGAGCGGCAGGCATAGCGACTCTTCAACAAGGCTTTACGCGCTTGCGGAGTACATAGAGTCGCACCCAGAAAGCGTTGCAACCACACACTTTTANTGCACGGATATATANGAGTTTTCCGCGCCCGAGCTNNNGATAATATCGGGGCTTGCAAAGAATGCNCTGTCATTGACTATAGGNGTCACAAGCGGATANGACAACCCNAATCGCCGCATATATCCCGATAGAATCATTGCAAAGCTCAAGGCGGCATGTCCCGACAGAGTGCAGATAGAGCGCAACGACGAGAANCTTGAGCCGCCNGTGCAGGCGATATCCACACAGCTNTTTTCATACAATTCTAAGTGNAANGTGGAAAACGATGGCAAGGTGGAGATAAGGCGCGCTAAAAACAGATANGAAGAGGTGCTCGCGCTTGCGCTCGACGTTGTAGACCGCGTAAGGAATGGCGGAAGATATAAGGATTTTGAAGTTTTTGTAAGCGATATTTCAGACTACGCNGCGGAGATGAAGGCNGTTTTNGCGCGCTACGACATCCCGTTCTTTATAGACAAAAAGGAGATGTTTTCAGAGCAGACGAGGGTGCGNTATATCCTTGACGCGATAGCGTGTGTGCGCAGCGGCTTCAGGCGCAGGGAAGTGATTGACTTTGTAAAAAATCCTNTGTTTGCNCACGNCGTAAATNGCGGCGAGGACGCAGTATTTCTATTTGAAAANTACATACTCAAGTACAATATAGAGCGAAGCCGTCTGTTTTCAGAATTTACGCTTAANGACGACGATAAACGNGCAAAACNTACATCTAANCGCATGCTTTTGAATGCNGATTGCGTGGGTGCGGAAAATGANATTCCAAACCTCGTGCGCGAAGTGCTGATAAAAACGCTTGAGCCGCTGAGCATNAAGGGCGAGTGCAATATACATAGCTTTGTAGCGGCGGTGCGCAGCCTGCTCGATAGCTCCGAAAGGGCTTGGGGCGCGCACGTAGAAAGGCTTACGGAGCTTAGCGCGTATTATCAGAAGTGCGCGGAGCAGGTGGATAAAAAGCTGNGCGCNATACTCGACGAGATTGAAAGCGTGCTTAGCNTNGACGTTGACGTTGCAAGGTTTGAGAGNATATTCAAAGCCATGCTCAAGACNNTGAAGATTGCGCTTGTGCCTACGTCGCTTGACTGCGTATTTGTGGGAGATTATGACAGCCGCTTTATGGGNGCTGGCGACATATATATCCTTGGCGCTACTGGTGACNCANTCCCCCGCGCCTCGGGTGGNGGGTGCGTGCTCACGCCTAAGGATGAGGAGTATTTTGAAAAGTTGGGGCTTGACGTTACNCCCAACGAGCGGCAGAAGCTTCTCACGGATATGTACGCCATATGCGATATCATGAAAAAGCCGCACGGCAAGCTTTANGTGAGCTATCCCGAATCTGGNGGCAAGCCGTCCACTGTCATAAAAGAGCTTTTGGATATGCTTTTAGAGGGCGGCAAACCGCTTGAGGCAAAAAAGATAGACTTTGAGCGCATTATNGCGATTGCGGATAGCGAGCGCGTGAGNCATGCGGCTACGCTGTTTGCAACCGAGAAGAGCTGCTACTNCGAGGTGCTGCAAAACGGCATATCGGGCAGGGCGATACCTTCCGCGNGAGACGCGTACGGCGCCGCTCACGAATGCATGGCTGAAAAGGATAAGCAAAGGCTTGTCGGCGTTGGCGACNTTCCCNAGCGTATATCACTGCCAGACGNCGCATACTTCAAGGACACTACGAGCGTGAGTAGGCTGGAGAGCTTTTTCCACTGTCCGTACGCGCATTATTTCCAATATATTCTTGGCTTGCGCAGGCGTAAGGACGGCAAGCAGGAGGGTACTGAAAACGGAACTATACTGCACTATATCCTTGAAAAATTCTTTACCGACGTACGCGACGGCGTTATCACAAAAGCGGAGGATATAAAGGATAGGGCGTATGCCTACTTTGATGAAGCCGTACGCATAAACGGCTTTGAGGTTTTGCTTGAAAAGGCGGATACGGGAAGGATATTGCGCCGCGTAAAGGAAGAGGGCGTACAGGTTTGCGAGGGCTTATATGAAATATATCTGCGCTCGGAGTTTAAGCCTGCGCTGCTTGAAGCCAAGATTGGCGATGGCAAAATACTGCCTATGACGCTCAAGGTCGGCGACAGAACCGTCAAGCTCAAGGGCACGATAGACAGGGTTGATATGCTTGACGATATGTTTGCCATAGTTGACTATAAGACCTATAAGAGCGCGGACTTGACGCTTAAGGAGCTGTACTACGGACAGAAAATCCAGCTTTACGTATATATGAAGGCTGTTGAAAATAGCCTCAATGCAAAGCCTGTCGGCGTGTTTTATCTGCCGATATTTGCGGGCTTTACGAGCGACGACACAAGCAGATATAAGTTTAAGGGGCAGGTCACAAATGCGAGAGGCATAATGGCGAAGCTTGACAGCGTAGCCGCCGAAGCGCCAATGGATTCCGTCGTACCATACAAGCTCTCGCGAAATAGAAAGGATTTAAGCTCCGACGTACATCTATCAAGACAGAATTTCGATATGCTTGGCGACTATGCGATACGCCTTGCCGAAAAGGGTGCGCAGGAGATAGCGGACGGATATATAAAGCCCGCGCCTGTCAAGGACTCGTGCGAGCGTTGCAACTATGCGGATATTTGTTCCTACTATGAGGAATACGAGCGCAAGCTAAGCTCGGCGGATATGTCGTCGTTTGAAAGCGATACGGATAACGGTGCGGAGGAAGTATGACGGACGAAAAAAATACTATGGATAAAAACGGAAATAGAGTTCAAAAATTTGATGAAAAGTATCTTGAGCTGCTAAAGGAAAAGGAAGATGACGGAACGCTAAGGCTCAAACTCACCGACGACCAAAAGGACGCAGTGCTTACAAAAGGACAGGTGCTTGTGTCCGCTGCGGCTGGAAGCGGAAAGACGTCTACAATGGTCAAGCGCATAATACTTATGATTGTGGAGGGCTATTCGCTTCGCAATATGCTTGTGCTTGTGTACAACGTAGCCGCGGCAAACGAGCTTAAGGAAAAGCTGTACGATATGCTGTTTAAGAAGGCTTGCTTTGAGACGGACAGCGAGCTTAGAGAACGCTTCAGCAAGGAGCTTGACGACTTGCCGTTTTGCCATATCTGCACGATACACAGCTTTTGCCATTCGCTCATAAAAGACAACTTTGACAAGCTCGGACTTTCGCCCACCTTCGAGGTGCTTGACGAGCAGGCTCATTCCGCATACAAGAACGAAGCTATGGAAAACGTGCTTAGCGCGTACGCCGAGGAGGGCGACGACGCATTTGACGATATCGTTGAAGTGTTTTCGCAGGCAAGAAAGGAGGATAACCTCAAGTCCAACATAATAAAGCTGCACAATCTCATAGATATTCAACCTGACAAACAGAAGTTTTTTGACAATATCGGCGAATGCTATTCGAGCGTTGAGGACAGCAAATTCACTCGCGAGCTGGAAAAGTATTATCGAACGTTTTTCAAAAACGCGTTGCAAAAGCTTAAGGAAATTTTAGAGGCCCTAACCAACAGCGAGCTTAAAAAGCATATTGAAGCGATTAAGGTTGCAATTGTATTTTGCGAAGAAGAGCTTGCTGCGGCAGACCTCAACAGAATGATATCCATTGCATGCAACACTGAAAAGCCGTCGCTAAGAGGCGTAAGGTACAAAAGTGAAGATGACAAGCAACTTGCGGCTATTGCAAAGCCCTACATGGATGAAGTGTTTGACACGATGTCAGAGCTTTGCGAGTTGAGGGCGATATGCGAAAATTCGCAGGGCAAATTTGCACAAAACAAGCTTTACGTTGACAAATTGCTTGAAATAACCTCGCGTTTTGGCGATGAGCTTAAAAGACTCAAAAATGAAAACAACGTGCTTTCATTTGAGGATTTGCAGCACTCGGCTGTAAGCCTGCTTAGCGAGTATCCCGAGCTTGGCGGCATATACGAGTCGGTGTTTGTCGACGAGTATCAGGACGTAAACCCTACGCAGGAGTTTATCATAGAAAAGCTGATAAGGGGCGAGTGCTTTATGGTTGGCGACGTAAAGCAGAGCATTTACGGCTTCCGCCTTGCAGACCCGAAGATATTTCTTGCAAGAAAAAAGAAGTACGATGGCGGCGAGGGAACGGCAATTGGCTTCAACGATAATTTCAGAAGCAAGCGCGAGATACTTGCATTTGTAAACGGCGTGTTCAATGCTGTGATGACAGAGGAGTCCGCCGAGGTTGACTATAAAAATGACGGAGCGTTCAATCTCAAGGATAATGGCGGCGGACGGGTTGAGGTTCATCTCTTTGTGGATAGCAGGGATGAGAAGGAAAACGTAAAGGGGCTTTACGACATCACCTCTCACGTGCAGTCTGATGACGAGATGAGCGCGTCAAAAAGAGAGGGCGAGTTTATCGCGGATAGGATTCAAGAACTTAAAGGCAAGGCGAAGGGCGATGACGGAATCATACAGTATGGCGATATTGCAATACTTTTTAGAAACCGTTCGAGCGGCGCACAGCAGATAATCGAAGTGCTTAGAAAAAGGGGAATTCCCGTTGATGAAAGCG